>NZ_JBDPLT010000059.1:0-51864 GCF_039871775.1 Plantactinospora sp. B5E13 | reverse complement strand
ACTCATGACCCCATCCTGGGCCGTCACCACGCCAACAACAGTATTCAACGCTTCTCGATCCTGAACTCGCCCTGTCCGACGGACTTGCTATGAGCCGCTGGCCTCAACTCACCCTGACAGACAGGGCGAGGCCGGAGGCTCCGTTGAAGGGCACGCTGTGACTGCAGGTCGTAGATGGGCCAAGAGTCACCGGACAGGTCTTCACCGGGGCGAGGATGATGCCGTGCTGGGCAATGCCGATCTGCATGAAGATGGCGTCGGTCTCGGTCGCCAACCCGTTGTCGTCGGTCCACCGGCAGGCAACGGCCCAGGTCACGTTGAGGTAGCCGTTGTACACGGTGACGTCATTGCCGTAGCTGACATGACAGAGGATCGGCGCACCGGGTGCCTGCACGCTGATGGCGGAAGGATCGCTGAACGCGGCGCGTGGGCCGAGTGCTTGTGCGGCGGCCGGCGTGGTGCTCAGGGTGAGGCTCGCCAGCGAGGCGGCGAACACGACGACGAGAAGACGAAAAGATCGTAGACGTCGCAGTTTCATGAGGCTCCTTGTAGCTTGCGAGTGAGTCGTAGCCGTGGTGCCTGGTCGACATCCGTCGACTTTCGCGGTGGCTCAGGGACGCACATGGTGAACCTCCATTCCGGCGCTGCGGTCGCTGTCCCTGTGGCACGGAGCAGTCGAGTCGATGGTCGGTACGGCGAGCCGATACCGATCACCCAGTCGACAGTTGCGACTGCGTAAGGGCTACCAGTGACGATGCGGTCATCGACTGGATTCCTACTGAACACCGACTGGACGCCAGGATCGTTGAGGCCGACCAGAGCGGTCAGCCAGGGGCGGTGGGTCGAGCAACATGCTGCTGCAGTACTCGGCACACCGGTTCCGGTTCCACGACCTGCTCCGGCTCTACGCCGACAAGCTGGTCGAGGCGGAGAGCAGCCGGACCCGACACGACGCCTTCGCACGGCTGCTGGCCTCGTACGCCGAGCGGGTGACCGCTGCGATGGACCGGGCGCTGCCCCAGATGGTGCGGCTCGCCGGCCATCCCCGGCCGGAGGGCCAGTTCCCGGACGAGAAGCGGGCAGCGGCCTGGCTCGCCGCCGAGGCGACCGCGCTGGTGCTGCTGGCCGAGCAGGCCGGCCGGGACGGCGGGCTCGCCGACTTCGCCTGGCGGATCGCCGACCAGCTGCACGGCTACCTCCTGGTCAACCCGCACGTCGACGGCTGGACCCGGATCGTCGGGGCCGGCTGGTCGGCGGCGGAGCGTTCGGCCGACCGCCGGGCGCGGGCGGCGATGCTGATGTCCAGGGGGCAGGCCCGGAGCATGGTCGGTCGCGACCTCGAAGGTCTCGACGACGCGCTCACCGCCCTGCGGCTGGCGCAGGAGTGCGGCTGGGACGCGGCGGCAGCCTACCTTTCCCACAACGTCGGCTGGCAGTACTACGAGTTCGGCCGGCTCGCCGACGCCGAGACGTGGTTCGGCCGAACTCTCGACCTGACCGCGCACGAGCCCCTGGGGCACATCCGCGCGGCGGTCCTGAACGGCATCGGCATGAACATGCTCGACCGTGGCCGCTACGAGGACGCCGCGACGAGCCTCACCGCCGCCCTGGAGATCAACAACGCGACGGGGCGCGAGCGTTCCGCGCTGGTCAACCGGGGAAACCTCGCGAGCGTACTCCGGCAGCGTGGTGAACTCCTCGACGCGGCCGAGCAGCTCGACACCGTCCTGCGCAGGCACCGGCGGCGCGGCGACCTGCGCGGCGAACTCTCCACCCTGGACGACATGAGTCGGCTGGAGATCGACCGGCGGAACCTCGCCACCGGGTTGAGCCTGGCCCGGCAGGCACACGATCTCGCGGTCGAGACGTACGACCGGCGGGCCCAGACGATGACCGCCGGCACGCTCGGAAACCCGCTCCGGGAGAACAGCGAGATCGCGCAGGCGCTCGACGTACTCCGGGACGGGGTTGCGATGGCGAGGCGGCACTCGTACCGCTATCTGGAGACCAGGGCACGGGTGGGCCTGGCCCGTGCCCTGGCGCTGGCCGGTGAGCCGGATGCGGCGTGACACGAGGCCGGCCGGGCCGAGCGGGTCGCCCACGACCTGGGGTTCGGGACGCTCGCGACGGAGGCGAGGACGATCGGGGCGGACCCGCCGGCTCCCGACTAGCCGGTGACGCCGACCAGCCGGTAGTAGCCCAGCGGGGGCTTGAAGTCGACGCTCATGTATCCGATCCCCGCCGCCGGGGTCATGGCCGAGTACAACTGCCCACCGCCCGCGTACTGGCCGACGTGGCCGTCGTAGAAGACCAGGTCCCCGATTTTGAGCTGGCTGCGGCTGACCCGGATGACGTCGCGGCTCTTCAGGTTGGTGAGGTCGGCATTGTTGTTGTTGGCCTCCGAACGCGCCCAGTCGTACTGCTGCGCCGACGACCTGACGCCGCCCCAGCCGGGGAAGTTGACCACCCGTTCGTAGGCGAACTTGACCAGGCCCGAGCAGTCGAACGCGTCCGGACCCTCGGCGCCCAGGACGTAACGCTTGTCGATCTGGTTGAGGGCGTACTGGTAGGCGAGCCGGGTGTAGTTGTAGGTCTTCTTCGTCACCGAGCACGCGGTGCCCTGCGCGCTCGTACCGTTGCTGACCTTCACCTCCAAGTGGTTGAACTGGGCGATCCCGGCCGGGTCCCAGGACATGCCGCCGCCGCTGGCGGAGGCGCCGTAGCCGCCGTCGACGCCGAACACCACCTCGTCGTTCCGGAAGACCCAGCTCCGGCCGTCGCCGGAGTCGTCCCTGGCGGCGATCTTGATCAACGGCGACTTGCCGTCCGAGCTGGTGTCGGTCAGTTCCCAGTGCACCTTGGCGGTGCGGGTACCCTCCCACTCGACCTGGATGACCGCGCGGGCACCCGGGCAGCCGACCGGGATCTCCAGGCTCGGGTTGCCGATCGGCGCGGCCGAGGCCGGCGCGGCCATGGCGACGCTGGTGGCCAGGAACACCGGTATGGCGAGCAGTATCGCGGGAAGTGACCGGCGTCGCCGGCCGGGCGTCTTTGTGAGCATTCGACTCTCTCCCTCGGTTCGTCCGTCCTGTGATCGGACGTCAGGGAGACTAGGAATCCGGCTGGCGCCGCCGATTCCCGTACCTCACCCGTACCGGGACGCCTGTACCGCGCCAGAACTCGTCGCACAGGCTGTGAGCTGGGAGTTCTCGGCTCGGTTTGATGATCGTCGGTATGGTCGTGCGGTTGCTGTACCGGGGAATGATCCACCTGTTCACCGGATCGGGGCTACTGATCCCGGGCGACAGAGCGCTGCTGGTCGAGGTCCTCGCGCTACGGCACGAGGTGGCGGTGCTACGCCGCCAGGTTCCGGTCCGGCCGGGGCTGTCCTGATCGGACCGGGCGATCCTGTCCGCCCTCGCCCGCCTGCTGCCCCATCGGATACGGGTACACCGGATCGTCGGCCCGGCCACGTTGCCGAACTGGCACCGACGGTGCAGCTGGGACACCATCCGGTATGGTCCTCGTCGGGAGAGCGGCGCCCTGCCCGGTCGCGAACACCCACGCCCTGGCCGACAGCTTCGGCGGTACGTCGACGATCTCCTCACCGTCGGCGAGTAGCCGGTCGGCGATGTGTCGGACGATGCCCTCGCAGCCCCCGATAGCAACGCTACTTCGAGCAGTGCAAACCTCTCTCCGCCCTGGGGCGACGCCCGGGCCGCGCAGGCCAGATGAGAGCCACACGACCGGCGTGGGCAGCCGAAATGAGAGAGCGACAGCCCGGGCGCCTCGACCGAAGCCTGGCCGGACCACGGTCGCAGGTCAAGGAAACCAGTAGCCGATGAGCGGACATGTCGCGCCCGCTCAAGCCGAGATCAGCGCGTCCGAGGGAGGTCCTATGATCGACACCAAGTTATGTCGAGTCGAGGGGACAGCGATGGGCATAGTCCACGTATTCGTTCGGGCAACCGAAGAGGAATTGGCACGCGCAGTCGCCGATCCGACGAGCTTCGAAGGGACGTCAGGCCGTCCCCCGGATGAGATGGCGGACCTTGACAAGGCGTTGCCAGACATCCAGGAGCTCCTCGTCGAAGCGGACATCAAGGTCGACCTGGAACTGGGCGGCAAAATGATCTTCCCCTACGGCAACAACACGGACTTCGTCATGGTCTGGAGCGTTGACGACGTCGCCGACACCGCCGAACAACTCCGCAACGTGCCGTTCGACCGGCTGGCCGCCTTCGTTGACGACCCGGACCTCGTTGACGACCCGGACGAGCTCGACTACCTGAAGGAATACTACGAGGACATGGTCGGCTTCTTCGTTGCGGCGGCGGAGGCTCGCGCAGGCGCTTTCATGATCACGGCTTAGCGTCACTGCACATCTCTCGCGATGAGCGCAGTGAGCGTCTTTTCCACGAACATCCGAGGAAGGAGCCTGGTGGCCGTGGGGCGACGGGGACCCGGCATCTCCCTGCTCCAGGTGCCTCTGCCGGTCGGGTGTTGTCTCGCGGACGGGTGAGACAGGTCCGGGTCGGCGGGTACGGCGTTGTTCTGTCGGAGGCGGCGGGCGTAGCAGGCGGCGTACGGCACCCTGTTGGGCCTGTCGAGGGCCCGGCGCGACCGACGACGAGACCTCTCGTAAGACGAGACTTCCCGTACCAGGCCCAAACCAAATTTAAACCAGCATAATAATCATTAGCTGGACATATGGCGTTGATTCTGGTCCGAGTGCGGTGACGGCCGTCTTGTGTCGGAGGGGTTGCCCATTGCCTGGTCCTCGGCGGCGCCCGCGCCCAGCGGCGGACTACAGGGCAGGCTGGTTGAACAGCCGGCCGGTCCTGTTGTTCGCGTTCGCGTTCGCGGTGATGGCCGATCCGGTGTCCTCGGTGGCCTACGCGATCGAGGCGGCCTTGCGGGCGTTGGACGCCGACCTGTCGCTGCTTCTTCCGACGATGGCTCTCGTCGTGGGCCTGATCGGGCTGGTGATCCTGAACTATCACCAGTTGGTCGCCCGTTATCCGCAGGGCGGGGGCGCCGCCTCTGCCGCTGGGGAGGCCTTCGGTGAGGCGTGGGCGTTCATCCCGATCGGGGCGCTGATCGTGGACTTCGTCCTGACCATCGCAGTCAGCGCGTCCGCCGGGGCCGCCGCGTTGATCGCCTTCATGCCCGGCCTGGCGTCGTTCCGGGTTCCCCTGGCGCTGCTGCTGATCGTCGGGGTCGGCGGGCTGACCTGGTTCGGTCATCTCGGCCGGGCCGTGTTCGCGCTGATGACGGTCGCGTTCGTCGGCGTCGCGGTGGTCGTCATCGGCTACGCGACCCAGGCCACCCCGCACCCGACCGGACAGGTCACCGCCGTGGAGCCCCGTCCGGCGCTGTTGGCTGTCGCGTTGGCGTTCCCGGTCGCCATGGCCCTCGCCACCGGGGTCGAGGCGCCCTCATCGGCGATCGCCCAGCTCGGCCAACTCGACGACGCCGGACGGCGCCGCTTCGGCCGGGTCACCCTCTGGACGACCCTGGGCATCGTCGGGATCATCACTCTTGGCCTGACCACCCAGGCGGTCCGGCTGCGGGTCGGCGTCCCGCACCCGGACACCACGCAGGTCGCCGAACTGGCCCGGGTCGCCGCCCCGGCCCCGGTCTTCGCCGCGTTCCAACTGGTGACCACACTCCTGCTGCTCGCCGCCGCCAGCTCGTCCTTCCAGGCGGGCCCCGGCTTGCTGAAAGCACTGGCCCGACAACGGCAATCCGACGGAAGCACCTTGGGAATCCTGCCCGCCGTGCTGGCCCGCACGAACTCCCGCCACACCCCGGTCTGGGGAGTGCTGTTGTTCATGGTCGTGTCAGCGTTGCTCACCATCGCGGCAGGCGGCCGTGATCAGGAGCTCGTCCTGTTCTATGCCGTCTCGGTGTTCCTCAGTTTCCTCGCCGGACTCGGCGCGATGGCCGTCTTCTCCCGCCGTGAGCGGCGCCGAACACTGCTGGTGATCAACCTGCTCGCCGCCGTCGGGGTCGCCTTCACCCTGCTGGTCAACCTCTCCCGAGGTGATCCACTCGTCTCCCTCGCAGCGGCGTTGCTCATCGCCGCCGGCCTGTACTGGCTCTGGGTGCGATCCGGACGCCCGCGCGGAATCCGTCACGCGAGCGCGGAGTCCGGCTAGGTCCGGGGCATTTGGCCGGAGGTGGGACCTGGTTGCTGGTGGCGTCGGCCCGCCCCGCGAGGTACTGCGCCAGAGCGCGGATCCGGTGCGAGAGGTTGTCCCGCCGGCCTGTCGGTGGTCGGCGGGACGGGGTGGCGTGGTTCAGCTGGTCAGGTCGCGGCGGTTGAAGACGGTGGTGGCGATGAGGACGAGTACGGCGATGGCTGCGGCGAGGATGCCGAGGTCGGCCCATTGGAAGCCGTTACGCAGGGGTTCGTTGCCGATGTAGTAGTGGAACGGGGAGGCGTAGCGGAGGCCGTCGGCGCCGATCTGGGCGGCGAAGGTGTTCGCGGCGTAGGCGAGGACACCGACGCCGGCGCTGCCGGCGAGTGCGGCGGCGCGGCTGCCGGTGGCGGCGCCGACGGTGATGGCGATGCTGCCGAAGACGGTGGAGAGCAGTGCCAGTGCCGCGCACTGGGCGGCGAACTGTCCGATGCTGATGGTGTCGAGTTGGGCGCCGGGGCGGACCGCGAGCATGGCGAGCAGGACGAGGCCGGCGAGGGCGCTGGCGCCGATGGCGAGCGCGGCGCAGCGGTGGAGCAGGAGTCTGGTGCGGCTGACCGGGTGGGCGAGGAGGAGGTCGAGGTAGCCGGCTTCCTCGTCGCCGGCGATGGCGCGGGTGCCGGTGGCAATGCCGTAGATGACGGCGATCAGGGGCACGATGATGCCGAAGACGCTGGAGCCAAGGTAGCCGGCGGCGCTGGCGATGTCTTCCATGTTGAGGGCTTCGCGCAGAGCGGGGGAGAAGCCTTCGACGGCCTGGCCCATCGCCCCGTCGGCGACCTGCGGATAGAAGCCGGCGTACATCGTGCCGACCAGAGCGGTGCCGACGGCGAAGCCGGTGAGGCTGCGGCGGGAGTCCCAGAGGGTCTTGGTCAGGACGTTAGGCACGGCTGGGCTCCTTGGCGGCTTCGGTGGTCTGGTAGTAGGCGAAGAAGAGCTCTTCGAGGTCGGGTTCGCTGGCCCGCAGGCTGGCGACCTGGTGTCGGGCGAGGACCTGGATCAGTTCGTTGGGGTCGGTGGCCAGGGCGAACCGCGCGGTCGGGCCGTCGATGGTCAGGTCGGAGATGCCGGGGAGTGTGGCGAGGGCGGCCTGGTCGACCGGGTCGGTGAAGGTGATCTCGAACCGGTGTAGGGCGTGGTCGCGGAGCCGGGCGACGGTGTCGAGGGCGACGAGGCGGCCTTCCCGGATGATTCCGACCCGGTCGGCGACGGCCTCGACCTCGGTCATGATGTGCGAGGACATGAAGACGGTCTGTCCGGCGGCCTTGGCCTCGCGGACGAGGTCGAGGAAGGTCTGTTGGACGAGCGGGTCGAGTCCGGAGGTCGGCTCGTCGAGGATCAGCAGGTCGGGGCGGTGCATGAACGCCTGGACCAGGCCGACCTTCTGCCGGTTTCCCTTGGACAGTGCCTTGATTCTGGCGGTCAGGTCGAGATCGAGGCGGGCGGCGAGTTCTTCGATCCGCGCCCGGGGTACGCCGCCTCGCAGGTGGGCCAGGAAGGTCAGGCATTCGCCGACCCGCTGGCGGGGGTTGACCACGAAGTCGCCGGCGAGGTAGCCGATCCGACGGTGGAGTTCGACGGCGGGCTCGCGGGCGTCACGGCCGAACAGCCGGGCCTGGCCACTCGTGGGGCGGATGAGGTCCAGCAGCAGCCGGATGGTGGTGGACTTCCCGGCACCGTTCGGGCCGAGGTAGCCGAACACCTCGCCCTCGGCCACCGCCAGG
Source organism: Plantactinospora sp. B5E13 (assembly GCF_039871775.1). NCBI lineage: Bacteria > Bacillati > Actinomycetota > Actinomycetes > Micromonosporales > Micromonosporaceae > Plantactinospora > Plantactinospora sp. B5E13. The sequence goes on along the minus strand of NZ_JBDPLT010000059.1, from coordinate 43,937 downwards.
TCCAGCCCGACCAACCCGCGGCGGGTTCCGTACGTCTTGGTCAGCTTCTCCAGCTGAATCACGTCTCCCATGACCGCCACAGTATCAAACTTTCAGAGATTTCTGAAACTTCGAAGCTGTTAGGATTTCGTCAAGACGAGTGACGGGAGGACCGGAGTGTCAGCCTTAAGTGATTCGGCGGAGCGCCTTGCCCTGACCCTCAGCCAAGGGGGGATGCAACGAATGACCGCGCGTGTGCTGGCGACGCTGCTTTTCACGGAGCGGGACACGCTGACCGCGGGCGAGCTCACCGAACTGCTGACCATCAGTTCGGGCAGCGTCTCGACGGCGTTGAAGTCACTGACCTCGGTGGGGTTGATCGAGAGGGTGCCCGCACCCGGCAGCCGCCGGGAACACTTCCGCTTCCGCGAGGGCGCCTGGGCGACCCTGATGTCGGAGCAGAACCAGCTGGTGAAGGTGATGCGGGAGGCCGCCGAGCAGGGCATCACGGCCACCGGTGAGGACAGCGCGGCCGGTCGCCGCCTGTCCGAGATGCGGGACTTCTACGACTACCTGTGGCGAGAGCTGCCGGCCGTGATCGACCGGTGGAAGGCCCAGAGATCGAGCCACTAGCCACGTCATGAGACGGCTGGTGCGACGCCGAAGACGGCGACGGCGCCGGACTCCTGGCGGTCGTCATGGGCCCGACAACCGGTCTTCGTCTGGTGGTCCAGTGACATCAGTCGTCGCAACGCCGAGCGGTGGCGGCCGCGGCGTCCGGACGCCTCGTGAGCAGCCGCCTTCGGCATCGACAGATGTGGTCAGGCTAGGGTCGTCCGGGCAGTTCCGCAGACGCGAGCCTTCCTGCGGGCGTGATGGGGTTGGCAACGGCTGGGAGACCGAGTGCGAAGGTGGCGTCGACGCTTACGACTGAGTGTGCTGGCTCAGTTTCAACAGCCAACCCAGGTGGTCGTGGGCGGGTTCGCCGCCGCGGTCGCGGTCGGCACCGCGTTGCTGTCGTTGCCGACCGCGACAGAGTCGGGACAGCGGACCGCGCTGGTTGACGCCCTGTTCACCGCCACCTCGGCGGTGTGTGTGACCGGGCTGGTCACGGTAGACACCAGCGGTCACTGGTCCAGGTTCGGCGAGATCGTCATCCTGGCACTGATCCAGGCCGGCGGGCTGGGGATCATGACGCTGGCGACCATGTTCACGGTGCTGCTCGCCGGGCGACTCGGCCTGCGGGGCAGGTTGCTGGCCCAGGTGGAGATGAAGACCCTCGGGCTGGGTGACATCCGCCGCCTGGTCCGCAACATCGTGCTGTTCAGTCTGGTCAGCGAGGCCATCGCAGCGGCAGTGCTGACTGTCAGGTTCGCGGTCGGCTACCACGAACCGTTTGGAAGTGCCGCCTACCACGGGGTCTTCCATGCGGTGTCGGCATTCAACAACGCCGGCTTCTCCCTCAACAGCGACAGCATGGTGCGTTATGTCGCCGACCCGTGGGTCACCCTGACCGTGGCATCGGCGATCATCATCGGAGGTCTCGGGTTCCCGGTGGTGTTCGAACTCGCTCGGAACTGGCGGCGCCCCAGGACGTGGTCGGTGATGACCCGCATCACCGTGTTTCTCACCGTGACGCTCCTTGCGACCGGCACCGCCGTGTTCACCCTCGCCGAGTACGCGAACCCGGCGACCCTTGGCCGGCTGGACGCGCCGGCCAAACTACTCGCCGGTTTCTTCCACTCGGTCAACACCCGCACGGCCGGGTTCAACAGCATCGACGTGTCGGCGCTGCGCCCGGAGAGCCTGTTCGCCACCGATGTGCTGATGTTCATCGGCGGAGGCAGCGCTGGCACCGCGGGTGGCATCAAGGTCACCACCTTCGGACTGCTCGCGTTTGTCATCTGGTCGGAGATGCGCGGCGAAACCAGGGTCAACGTCGGCCGCCGCCGGATTCCGGAAACCAACCAACGCCAGGCGCTCACCGTCGCGCTGCTGGGAATCGGTGCGGTGACGGTCTCCACGTTCGTACTGTTGGCCCTGACCGCCCACAGCTTTGACCGGGTGCTGTTCGAGGTGGTCTCCGCCTTCGGCACCGTCGGCCTGTCCACCGGCATCACCACCGATCTGCCGCCGGCCGCGGCGCTGCTCCTCGTCGGGCTGATGTTCCTGGGCCGCACCGGACCGTTGACACTCGCCTCCGCGCTCGCGCTGCGGGAACGCACCCGCCGGTTCGAACTTCCCGAGGAAAGGACGATCGTTGGCTGACGAAACGGAAGAGATGGTCGTGGTGGTCGGGCTCGGTCGTTTCGGCGGTGCGCTCGCCCTGGAACTGCACCGCCAGGGCACCGAGGTGCTCGCCGTCGACCACCGGCCGAAGGTGGTACAGAGCTTCGCCGGGCAACTGCCGCACGTCGTGACCGCCGACACCACCGACATCGAGACGTTGCGGCAACTCGGCGTACCGGAGTTCCCCCGCGTGGTCGTGGCGATCGGCACCGACGTCGAGGCCAGCATCATGACCACCTCGCTGCTGGTCGATCTGGAAATCCCGGACATCTGGGCCAAGGCGATCAGCCGGCAGCACGGCAAGATCCTGCAACGGATCGGCGCCCACCACGTGGTGCTACCCGAACACGACATGGGAGAGAGGGTCGCCCACCTGCTCACCGGCCGCATCCTCGACTACATCCAGGTCGACGACGACTACGCCATGGTCAAAACCAAACCTCCGCGGGATGCGGTCAGCGTCCCGCTGCGCCAGTCCCGGCTCCGCAGCCGGTACGGCGTGACCGTCGTGTCCGTCAAGAGACAGGCCGACGGACGGGAAGCCACATTCACCTACGCCACCCCGGAAACCGTGTTGATGTACGGCGACATCGTCCTCGTGGTGGGCCGGATCAGCGACGTCGAGCGATTCGCCAACGCCCACTGATCAGACGGACCGGCGCGGCGTTTGCCCGCGCAGGACGTGTTCCGTGCCCGGACGCACCACAGCGGCCGCTGCGCCTCGAGCGCACGGAGGATCTCCCCGGGCAGAACGCCAGCGGGTCCGTCGATGATCGGCAGACCGCTCTGGAGGGGCAGCAACCAGGCGTCACGATCTACTCCACGCCGGCGGCACCGAACTTCGGCAGGTACCACCACCGGCGGTGAACCTTTCGCGCTGTGGGTTCCGGCCTGCCGATGGCAGCACCCCTGGTTTCGCCACAGGTCCTACGGCTCGGGCCAGTCGAGTAGGCGGGCGCCGAGTACGGCGGCTTGCAGGGTGAAGCGTTGGGTGGGGTCGTCGGGGTCGTACCCGGTGAGGTGACGGACCCGGTCGAGCCGGTAGGCGACGGTGCGGGCGCTGATGTGTAGTTGCCGGGCGGTGGCGGTGGTGTTGCCGTGGCAGGCGAAGAAGGCGGTCAGGGTGTCGAGGATCGGGATGGCGCCCCCTCGGGCTTCGGTCAGGGGAGCGAGAACGGTGTGGACGAGGTCGGTGATCGCGGCGCGGTCGCGGAGGAGGACGGGAAAGACGAGCAGGTCCGCGGCGCGTAGGACGGGGGTGGTGAGGCCGAGTCGGTCGGCGAGTTGCAGGGTGTCGCGGGCCTCTTCATAGGACTGTTGGATGCCGCTTGGGCCTGGGTGGGGGCGGCCGACGCCGATCTGCCACCGGTTGTCGGTGCCGAGGGCGGTGAGTAGGTGGTGGGCGATCTCGCCGGTGGTGCCACGAAGCGCGGCTGGGGTGATGCAGATCAGCAAACCCTCGTGGGTGGTGGTCAGGATGTTCCGGCTGCCGAACCGGGAAGTGAGCCCTGCCTCGACGCGCTCGAGCACAGGGTCGGTGAACGTGGTGGCCGCGCGGGCGACGATGACCTGGTGTCGGCCGGCGAGTTGGACCGCGAAGCGGTGGGCGTGTTCGGCGAGCCGCCCGGGGTGGCCGTGACCGTAGAGCAGGTCGTTGATGAACTCGCGGCGGGCGGCGTGGTCGCGGCGGGCGGCGTGCAGGTGCGAGCGTTCGTGCCCCTCCGCGGCGGCGTCGAGGAGTCGCCGAGCCGCGTTCCAGACGGCGGTGGCGGCGGCGCGGGCGGCGCTGGGGGTGGGTGCGTCGGCGATGCCGGGCAGGGTGGGCAGGAGGGTCTCGGCGGCGTGCAGGTAGGCGGCGGTGAGGGTGCGCAGGGTGATGTTGAGGTCGGCGGCCCGCTCTCCGTGGCGTCGGCACGCGTCGAGGTCGGCGCGTTGCGGGCGTCGACCGGTCGCTGCGGCGGTGGCGAGGGTGTCGAGGTAGCCGTGCAGCAGTTCGGCTGGCACGTCGAGCGTGCCGACCTCAGCTGGTGAACTGGACGGCTCGTCACTCACGGCGGGCTCCACGGCGAGAACTCTATGGTCACGGGCGGCTTGCTCCGTCCGGTGCCGACGACGCCCGCCGGCACCGGACGAGACGTCAGACGGCGAGATCGCGTCGCTCGAACGCTGCGGCGGCCGCCCCGACAAGAACCGCGATGATGCCGGCCAGGACGAGAAGGTAGCCGACGTGGAAGCCCGTGTGGAGCGGGTCGGCGCCGAGGTAGTAGTGAAAAGGCGAGAGCCAGCGCAGCGGGCGGACGGCGTCGAACTGGTTACCGAGGGCGTGCAGCAGGTACGTGGCAACGGCGACGCTACCGGTGGTGGCCAGCACGACGGGACGTCGTCCGACGAACGCGCTGACGGTGAGGGCGAGGGTGCCGAAGCAGAGCCCGACCAGCAGCAGGCCGAGGGAGGCGGCGCTGATCCTGCTGGCGCCGACGTTCATCTCCAGCGCAGCGGCGAGGGCGAGGACGAGCAGCCAGACGACCGCGCCGACGGCGACCACCGCGACGGTGAGGGCGGCGAAGCGCTGCAGGACGAACCGGCGGCGGCTGATCGGGTTGGCCAGCAACAGATCGAGCACGCCGGCGTCCTCTGGCCCGGCGATCGCGCGGGCGCCGAAAACGGTCGCAGCCATGATCAGCAGTAGCGGTACGAACACGGTGTAGATGACGGCCTGCAGGTAGCCGGCACCGCTGGACAGGTCCTGGAACGCCAGCGCGGTCTGCATCCCCTGCGGGATGCGGTCGGCAGCGGACTCGGCGGCCTCCGGATCGCCCTTGAACTGGGACCAGGAGGAGACGTAGATGGTGACAAAAACGCCTATGCCGATCATCCAGCCGGCGACGGCTCGCCGGTAGTCACGCAGGGACTTGCGGATCAGGCTGGGGATCACGACGTCGTCTCCTCGGACTGGTGGTAATAGCTGAGGAAGGTTTCCTCCAGGTCGGGTTCGGTGCTGATGAGGTCGACGACGGTGTGTCGCCCGAGGGCCTTGATCAGCGGGTCGAGTTGCCCGTCGACGGTGCAGCGCAGCACAGGTCCTTCCACGGAGACGTCGGTGACGCCCGACAGGCCGGTGAAGTCGGCCGCCGCCGGCGGCTCGGCGAAGTGCACCTCGACCTGGCGGACGGCTCGTCTGCCCAGCGACTCGACCCGCTCGACGGCGACCAGCCGGCCGGCGCGGACGATGCCGACCCGGTCGGCCGCCGTCTGCACCTCGGCGAGTACGTGTGAGGACATGAACACCGTCTGCCCGTTCGCGCGGGCCTCGCGGACCATCTTCAGGAACTCCTGCTGCATCAGCGGGTCCAGGCCGGTGGTCGGCTCGTCGAGAATCAGCAGCTCCGGCTCGTGCATGAACGCCATCACCAGGCCGACCTTCTGCTTGTTGCCCTTCGACAGGCCACGAATCCTGCGGGACAGGTCCAGTTCCAACCGCTCCGCAAATTCGGCGATGTGTCGGGCGGAGACGCCGCCACGGGCGTCGCCGAAGAACCTCAGCAGGTCAGCCACCCGTTCCCGACCCTCGAACGCCAGCTCGCCCGGGAGGTAACCGATCCGGCGTCGGGTGTCGACGCCGTGCCGGGGTACGGCGCCGAGCACCGTGGCGGTGCCCCGGGTGGGACGGATGAAGTCCAGCAGCAGCCGGATCGTGGTCGTCTTCCCAGCTCCGTTCGGACCGAGATACCCGAACACCTCACCCGGCTGGACCCGCAGATCGAGATCCTCCAACCCGCGGCGACCGCCGTAGAACTTCGTCAGGCCCCGGGCCTCGATCACCGAGTTCACGAGACATCCCCTCGCCCAATGTGTAGTAGTGACGTGTCGGCCCTGGCCGGCACGCGACGGATTTCCACCATGCCGGCAGCCTTGTCTCGCCCCCAGCGGGTTTCCAGGCCGATGTCGGGACAGATCCGGGCAGTGTTCGTTGCCGAATTTCAGCAACGGACAAGGCGGGAACCCCGCCGTGCACGTTCACGGCCGGGAGGAACGCGGTCACGGGCCGGGACGTTTCTGGTTCTCGATGTATTCGCGTACGACGGTCAGCGGCGCGTCGCCGCAGGAGCCGGCGAAGTACGACGGCGACCACAGGTGTCCGCCCCACAGGTATCGGGACAGGTGGGCGTCGAACTCCTTGCGTAGGTAGCGGGCCGACACGCCCTTGAGGCTGTTGACCAGCTGGGCGTGGCGAGTCACGGCTGTGGAGTGGTCTGCCTCACACGCCGTCAGGACGCTCGGTTCCGCGGTGTCTTGAGGCGGAACCCCTGGAAACGGAGGAGTCACTATGGCTGGGAACACCAAGGTGGTGGTGGTTGGTGGCGGGTACGCCGGTGTCATGGCGGCCAATCGCCTGACGCGGCGCGACGATGTGGGCGTGACGTTGATCAATCCCCGTCGGATGTTCGTCGAGCGGATTCGCCTGCACCAGGTGGTGGGCGGGTCGGACGACGCGGTCGTCGACTACCGAGAGGTCCTTGCCGAGGGCGTCCGGCTGGTGGTCGACACGGTGACCCAGATCGACGCGGCCGGTCGCGGCGTGACGCTGGCAGCCGGCGGCACGGTCGGCTACGACTATCTGATCTACGCCGTGGGCAGTGGCAGCGCCGGCCTGAGCGTTCCCGGAGCGGCCGAGTTCGCCTACCCGATTGCCACCCTGGAGGAGGCACAGCGGCTGCGGCCGGTCGTCGATGCTGCTGTCTCCACCGCGCCGGTGACGGTTGTCGGAGCCGGTCCAACCGGCATCGAGACCGCCGCCGAACTGGCGGAGGCGGGTCGTACCGTGACCCTGGTCTGCGGCGGGGTACTCGGTCCGTATCTGCACGCCCGAGGTCGGCGCTCGGTTGCCAAGCGGCTGGCCAGGCTCGGCGTGACCGTGCTCGACGGCCCCGGCGCGAAGGTGACTGCGGTGACTCGCGACACCGTGCGGCTCGCGGGCGGCCGCGAGTTGCCCAGTGCGGTGACCATTTGGACCGCCGGGTTCGGCGTGCCGGACCTGGCCGTCCGCAGCGGGCTGAGCACCGACGCGCTGGGCCGCCTGCTTACCGACGAGACGTTGACGAGCGTGGACGACGTACGCCTCGTCGCGGCCGGGGATTCGGCGGCCCCGTCGGACCTGCCGTTCCGGATGAGCTGCCAGGCCGCGACGAGGATCGGCGCGCACGCCGCCGACACCGTGCTGGCCCGGATCGCGGGTACGCAGCCAACGCCCATCAACCTGGGATTCTTCGGCCAGTGCATCAGCCTGGGGCGTCGCGCCGGCATCTTCCAGTTCGCCTCCAGGGACGACAACGCGAACGGGTTGCACATCGGCGGAGGCCCGGGCGCGAAGCTCAAGGAGTTCGTCTGTCAGCACACCGTCAAGCATCTGGCGAACGAGGCACGTAAGCCCGGTTCGCTCACCTGGGTCAAGGATGACAAGCGCCAGGAGTTGCTGCGGGCCAAGCGCGGCGGGGCGCCGGCCAACCGCTGAACAAACAGCCCGGGGTCACGGGTCGGCGATCCCAGTTCGAACGACTGCCAAACACCGAGGGTGTCCCGTGGGAGCTCCGGCCTGTGTCGGCGGGCCCCGGGTCCCCGAAGCCACCTAGACAAGGCAAGGAAACGCATGAACGTCGCTCTTTGGATTGCTACCGGGCTGCTGGCGGCAGTCTCCCTGACCGGGGGCATCACCAAGGTGTTCGTAGCCAGGGAGAGATTGGCTGCGCTGAATGGCGGAGAATGGACCAGACACGCCAGCGTCGGCTTCATCAAGACCATCGGGGTCCTCGAACTCCTGGCTGCGGTTGGTCTGGTCCTACCCGCCGTGCTCGACATCGCACCGTTCATGGTGCCGGTGACCGCCGTCTGCTGGGTGCTGCTCATGGTCGGCGCGGCGATCATCCACGTCCGCCTTGGCCAGCTCAGGTTGGTGATGGTGAACCTGGGCTACGTCGCGCTTGCCGCCTTCATCGCCTGGGGCCGCTTCAGCCTTGAGCCCTTCACCGGCTGACGATGATGTGCTGCTGGCGGGGCGGTGTGGTGTCGGCGCGGATCATCCGGAAGCCCGGGCCGCCCGGTGGTGGCGGCTTGCTTCGGTCGGAACAATTGGCTGCTCCCCGGCCGAACGCACCCGACAAACCCGGTCGAGGGACGAACGCGGCGTCGCCGGTCGGGACGAGACGGGAACCTCGTCAGCAGCACGGCCAGCCGAGCCAGGATCAGGGCTTCGCTGTTGATACACGATCGAAGGCCTTCGGCGACCAGGGCCGGCGGCGAGGATGAAGGGTCGAGACATGAGCGACACCACTGACCCGGCGACCGACACCTTCGTCGCCCATCGGAACCTGCTCTTCACCGTCGCGTACGAGATGCTCGGATCGGCGGCCGACGCCGAGGACGTCCTCCAGGAAACCTGGCTGCGATGGATCAAGGTGGACGCGGAGCATGTGCGCGACCAGCGTGCCTACCTGGTTCGGATCACCACCCGGCAGTCGCTCAACCGGCTACGCGCAATGAAACGCCGGAAGGAGGCTTATGTGGGCCCCTGGCTGCCCGATCCGCTGCTCACCGCCCCGGACGTGGCCGAGGACGTCGCGCTCGCCGAGAGCGTGTCCATGGGACTCATGATCGTCCTGGAGACACTGTCACCGACCGAACGTGCCGTTTTCGTACTGCGCGAGGTCTTCGATGTCAGCTACGGCGAGATTGCGGCCGCCGTCGGCAAGAGCCCCGCGGCCGTCCATCAGATCGCGCATCGCGCCCGCCAGCACGTTGACGCCCGCCGCCCCCGCCAGGTCGTCTCCCCCATCGAGACCCGGGCGGCTCTGGCCGCGTTCCAACGCGCGGTCGAAACCAGGGACCTGCAGGGCCTCCTCGACGTGCTCGCCCCCGACGTTGTTCTGGTCGGCGACGGTGGCGGTGTCAAGCACGCCGCGCTGCGGCCGGTCATCGGCGCCGAGAAGGTGGTCCGGATGTTCTTCGGTGGTCTGGGCAGGGTCGAAGGCAGGCTCACCGGTGAACCGACCGTGGTCAACGGCAACCCGGCACTCCTCGTACGCCTGAACGGCGAGATCGACGGCATTATGGTCATCCGTGTCGAGGGCGCCCGCATCGCCGGCATCTACTACGTCCGCAACCCGGAGAAGCTGACCCGCGTCGAAACCGAGACCCCGCTCACCCTGCGGTGAACACCGATGCCGGAGCGGGGACCCGGGATTCAGGCTCGCGGTTGCCCGGGCATGGCTACAGCAGGCCGAGCCTCTCGTCCGGAAAGTGCTTCCATGCGAGTCGTTCGGCGGCGAAGGGGTCCTCCACCAGTTGCGGACGGTGGTCGAGGAGCATCGTGCGCCGCTTCGTCCCGTACGTCGACCAACGCCCGGTCCGGCTGTTCGAGGGGTCGCCAGTATGGGCGAAGGCCAGCCAGGCGTCCTGGATGTTGACCGACAACGCGTCGATCGCTGGACCGGTGCCGTTGAAACGCTCGTCGTGGGTGCCGAAGACGAGTCCCAGGTCGAGCGCGTGACAGCAGCCCAGGAGGCCGTCCAGGATCGGGGCCGGATAGGTGCCGAGGAAGTGGTAGGCGGCAACATGGTGGTGCCGCTTCGCCTCCACGATCCGAATTGTCGGCATCCGCACCGCCCGGTCGCCCTCGATCGCCATGTGCAGGTCAAACGGGCTGGTCCAGGCCTTCCCTCGGGCGGCCATCAACGGACGGTACGTGTCAATCAGCCGCTGGACATGCTCGGCGGGGATGAGGATCCCGAGCTGTTGGATGAGTTGCTCCTCGGTCATCGGGGGCAGTGCACCCTGTCCCAGGGCCAGCCGATGTTCGTCGAGCTGCGACCCGGCGAGCAGCGAGACATCGGACGAGGCGCCGTTGCGGATTGCGTCGATCGGCCGCTCAAGCAGGTTGACCCCGTCGATGACCGGAAGATAGTGCATCGCGCCGAGGTGCGGGTCGACGGCCGCCATGTGCGGCACGATGGCGGAGGACGCCTGGACCATCTGTTGCGGCGTGAGCGCTCGGATCGCCTCCACGTCACCAGGTCTGATCTTGAGGGAGTTGAGGTAGATCTCCGCAATGAGTGCTGCCCGTTCCACGGTCTGGGCCGTGTGTCCGGCACTGCTCTGCAGGATCACCCGACGGAACAGGCCCCTGGCGGGCGGGGAGGCCATCAGGAACGCGCAGTCCACCGAGCCCGCGGACTGGCCGAAAACCGTGATGTTGTCCGGGTCGCCGCCAAACGAGCGGGCGTTCTCGTGTATCCACTGGAGTGCGGCGATCAGGTCGAGTCGGCCCTCGTTGCCGGTGGACGGGATCCGGCCGCCGGTCACCTCGTTGAGGTTGAGATAGCCGAGCGCGCCGAGCCGGAAGTTGACCGTCACGACGACTACGTCCCCGCGGCGGGCCAGCGAGCTGCCGTCATAGTTGGGCTGTCCGCCGGAGCCGTACTCGTATCCGCCGCCGTGGATCCAGAACATGATGGGCCGGTGGGCATTGTCCAGACCGGGTGCCCAGACGTTCAGGAAGAGGCAGTCTTCGCTGCGCTCGCCGGGCACCGTCAGGTATGCCCCGGCGAATTCACTGGGCGGCTGCCTGTGCTGCGGTGCGACCGCGCCGAAGGTCTTGGCTGACCGTACGCCGTGCCACCGCTTCTTCGGCTGCGGCGGCAGCCACCGCCGGTTGCCGGTCGGAGGCTCGGCGTAGGGCACACCACGGAAGACGAAGAGCCCGGCTTCCTTTGTCCCTTCCAACCTGCCGCAGGTGGTGCGGATGACCGGATCGGTTCGGGGACTCGAATGCGGGCCCGCCGCAGCGGGATGGCCAGCGGACATCACCAGCGGAAGGGCAAGACCCGCCCCGAGAAGCGTTCTCCGGTTGACGCTGACCTGCTCCTCGTCGGTGGTACGCGGGAGTGAGATGCCGGTTCTTGCAGCCGTGTGGCGAAACGTGACCATGCCGACCACCCTCGCCCCGGCTCACCCGTCTTTCCAGGTCGATGTTCCGACAGGGGCCGGGGTTGTTGCCTGCCGAACCTCGGCAAGGGGGAGCGGTCCTCCCAGGGCTCGGCGGTCCCCACGGGACGATTCGGTTGGAGGCCGCCCGGGCATGGCTGGTCAGTATGCGCCGGCCGCATGCCCGGCCCGCCGTGCCGCTCCGACCGTTGCGCCGGATTGAACGGGTGTTTAATGTGTTGGTATGGCATCGGCCGGCGTGGTTCCCGGCGAGCGGGATGGCGACGTCCTCACCGCTGATCGGATCCTCGATGCTGCCATCGAGCGGTTCGGATGTGACGGCTTCCATGTCGGGCTGCGCTCGATCGCCACAGCTGCTGGTGTGACCGCCGGCTTGGTCATCCACCACTTCGGTTCGAAGGCCGGGTTGCGTCGCGCATGCGACGAGCATGCCCTGGCGGTCATGCGTGAGCAGAAGACGAAGGCGCTGACCGACGGCACAGCGGCGATGTTCATGGCGCAGCTGGCCGAGGTCGAGCAATTCGCACCAGTGGTGCGGTATCTGCTGCGCAGCCTGCAGGCCGGCGGCGACCTGGCGATGACGCTGATCGAGCAGATGATCACCGACGCCGAAGCGTACCTGGCCGCGGGGGAGGCGGCCGGGGTGATCCGGCCCAGCCGCGACCGGGCTGCCCGTACGCGGTACCTGGCCTACCAGGCGACGGGCGGCATGGTGTTGTGGTTCAGCGTGCACGGCGCGGCAGTGGGACCTGAGTCGTTCCGTACGCTGTTCCGCCGGTACGTGGAGGAGATCACCCTGCCCGCCCTGGAGCTCTTCAGCCAGGGGTTGCTTGTCGACCGGTCGATGCTCGACGACTACCTGATGTACGTCCCGGATCCGCCGTCGGACGGTGACGCGGCCACGGCCGCACGGTAATCACCACGCCCCGCGTGGGCTTCTCCTCACCATCCGACGACACGTTGCCCAGCGAGTGCTCAGGGCTGCCTTCGAACGGGACATACGACCATGACTGCTGCCATCGACATCCAACACCTCGACAAGTCCTTCGGCCGGGTAAAGGCGCTGAACGGGCTCGACCTGTCGGTCGAAACCGGCCACGTGCACGGCTTCCTCGGCCCGAACGGCGCCGGCAAGTCCACCACCATCCGGGTCCTGCTCGGACTGCTGCGGGCGGACTCCGGCCAGGTCCGCATGCTCGGCCGCGACCCGTGGACGGACGCGGTGCCGCTGCACCGCCGGCTCGCCTACGTACCCGGTGACGTGGAGCTGTGGCCCAATCTGACCGGCGGTGAGGCGATCGATCTGTTCGCCCGGCTCCGCGGCGGCACCGACTCCGCCCGGCGGGACGAGCTGTGTGAACGGTTCGATCTGGACCCGAGCAAGAAGGGGCGGACGTACTCGAAGGGTAACCGGCAGAAGGTGGCCCTGATCGCCGCGCTGGCCAGTGACGTCGAGTTGCTTCTGCTCGACGAGCCCACCGCCGGACTGGACCCGCTGATGGAAGCGGTGTTCCAGGACTGCATCCGGGAGGCGAAGGCCGCCGGCCGGACCGTCCTGCTGTCCAGCCACATCCTTGCCCAGGTCGAGGTTCTCGCCGACCAGATCTCGATCATCCGGCAGGGCCGGATCGTCGAGACCGGCTCGCTGGCCGAACTGCGTCACCTGACCCGTACCTCGGTCGAGGCGATCACGGACCGGCCCGCCGACGCGCTCGCCAGCCTTCCCGGCGTGCACGACCTGCGGACCGAGAACGGCCACGTCCGCTTCGAGGTCGAGGGCGACCACCTCGCCACGGTGGTGCGGCAGTTGGGCGAACTCGGTGTGCACGGGTTGACCGCCCGCCCGCCGACGCTGGAGCAGCTGCTGCTGCGCCACTACGACGACCGGCTTCGCGACGACGCTGCCCGGCAGGTGGCGTGATGCCTACCGTGGATGCCGACCAGCCCACGCGTGCCGCCGGTCCCTCTGGGACGGTGCTCACCGGGACCGGCACGCTCCTGCGCTTCATGCTGCGGCGCGACCGGATCCGGTTTCCCGCGTGGACGCTCGGGCTGACGCTGATGATGACCTACTACTCGACCGCGATCGGTGGCGTCGTCCAGAGCCCGGAGGACCTCGAAGGGCTGAGTGCGTTCTCCGGCAGCCCGGCGGGTGCCCTGTTCGGCGGGCCCGGTTTCGGGTTCGACGAGTTGACCATCGAGCGGTTCCTCGCCGGCCAGTACGGGCTTTACATGTTCGTCGGCGCCGCACTGATGGGGTTGCTCACCGTCGTCCGGCACACCCGGGCGGAGGAGCGCAGCGGCCGGGCCGAACTGGTTCGCGCCAACGCCGTCGGCCGACACGCCCAGCTCACCGCCGCGCTGACCCTCGCCGCCGTGATGGGCGTGCTGGTCGCGCTGCTGGTCGGCGGGCTGATGACCGCCCTCGGCTACGGTGTGGGCGGGTCGCTGCTGTTCGGCGCCGCCATCGGCGCCGTGGGGTTGGCCTTCGCGGCGGTCGCGGCGGTCACCGCCCAACTGTCGGAATACCCTCGGGCGGCTGGCGGCATCGCCGGTGCCGTCCTCGGCGCGACCTTCCTGCTACGCGGCCTGGGCGACATGGCAGCGGTGCAGGGTAACGGTCCCTCGTGGTTGTCCTGGCTGTCGCCGATCGGCTGGTCCCAGCAGACCGCCCCGTACGTCCACGACCGCTGGTGGCCACTGACCATCTCGCTGGCGTTCGCAGCGGCGACCGCCGCCGTGGGTTTCACGCTGTCGGCGCGCCGCGATCTCGGTGCGGGCCTGATCCCGCCGCGCCCGGGTTCCCCCCGTGCCGCCGGCTGGCTGGCTGGTCCGCTCGCGCTCGCCTTCCGGTTGCAACGGGCCAGCCTGATCGGCTGGAGCGCCGCCCTGCTCGTCAGCGGCCTCGCCTACGGATCGTTCACCCAGCCGATACTCGACGGCTTCGCCGACGCACCCGAAGACCTCGTGGCGGTGATGGGAGGCTCGCAGGACATGCTGGCCGGCTTCCTCGGCCTGATGGGCCTGACCATGGCGTTCACCGTCGCGATCTTCGCCGTACTCGCCGTGCACGCTCTACGCGGTGAGGAAACCGGCGGCCGTACCGAGCCCATTCTCGCGACCGCCGTCAGCCGCCCCGCCTGGATCGGCAGCCATCTCGCCGTCACCGCCGTCGGCGTGCCCTGGCTGCTTCTCGTCGCCGGCGCCGGAATGGGGATCGGGGCGGCGGTGAGCACCGGTGACGCCGCACTGATCGGCGACCTCATCGTCGGGCACGTTGCCCATACCCCGGCGGTCTGGTTCGTCCTCACCGCCGCCGCCCTCCTGTACGCGGCTGCGCCACGGCTGCTGCCGGCGATCTGGGCAGTCCTCGGATACGCCCTGATCGTCGGCTTCTTCGCACCGATCCTCGACATCCCCGCTGGCGCCGTACACCTGTCGCCGTTCGAACACATCGGGGAGTACCCACTCGACGAGGTCCGTATCGCCGCCGTACTCGTCCTGACCGTGCTCGCCGCTGCGGTCGCCCGGACGGCCGTGGCCGCGTTCCGCCGACGCGACCTGACCAGCTCCGCCTGACGGGACGACACCATCGTCGCGACGGCAAGCCGTTCGGCCCACGCGGTGACGAAGACGAGGTGGTGAGGGCGGCGGCTGTTCCACGAACGCCCTCACCACCTGCGACACCTGGTACGGTTGAATAGCTTCAATGTGATGGCCGCCGTCCGAATGCTCAGGGAGGACTCGTGGCGGCGGCCGCGCTCGGTCGGTGGCAAATGAGTGCGCCAACGCGTCGATTGACGAGTACGTCTCCCTCGGCAGTTCTCAAGGGCGGCGAGCGAGCAGGGAGAACGAGTTCGGCAAACGGCCCTCCCACGCGGCCGCCGCGACATCGTCCGGACGCCAGAACGGCTCGGGATACTCGGCGAGATGCAGGAGCTCCATCCCGGCCGCGACCACAGTGGTGACGATCTGGCCGAGGGTCCATTGCCACTCCACCGCACCGTTGGCGGGGAAGGTGTCGTTGACGTGACTTCGGCCGAAATAGCTTCTACCCGGGCGAATGCGTGGCTGGTCGGTGTCCCACGTCCACAGCGGCACCGCCGGATGCGCTTCGTAGACAAACAGGTGCCCCGACGGTCGCAGCACGCGCACGATGTCGCTAGCCCACGCCGCCAGGTCGCGCATCCAGATCAGCGCGCCTTTGCCCGTGTAGATGAGATCGGCGCTCGCGCCTGCCAACGGCAGCTCGGGCACTGCCGCAACAACGTACCGGCAGGCGACACCGACCTCTGCGGCCCGCCGTTGCGCCGCGTCAACAGCCACCGCGCTGTAGTCAATACCGACCACCGACCTCGCGCCGGCCTGTACAAGCGCCACGTCCTCCAGGCCGTGGCCGCTCTGCAGGTGCACGACCTCCGGCGAACGGGCCAGTACGTCGTGCAACAGCTCACGTTCCGTCTCGATCAGTGACGAGCCGGCCGCCGCCTGTGCCAAGAGATCCTCGTACTCGCGCACATACTTCTGCGACGCTGTTTCCCAGGCAATCCGGTTCGAGTGCGTCGTGCGATCCACAAGGGGATGATCCTGGCATGGTGATGGTGCGTCAACTGTATTGACGACGCGCCTCGCGGGCGCCGCGACGTACTGCCATCGGCTATGACAGCCACTTCGCCGCGCTGTTGTCCTGGTGTGGGGAGTGGATTGGAGTAGGCGGACTTTCCCCACGGCGCTGAGCGGCACTCACCCCTCTGAGCTGCCCCGATCGTCACAGCGCCGACCGGTCGCCATGACATTGGCGCTGCCCAGAGAACTGCGGATCGTTCCTTGACGCGGAAGAGGTTATTGGTCCAGCCCCGGTACCGCCCGCCAGCTATAAGCAGGCCATGCGGCTCGTCACCGGATTTCCGGTAACGAGTCATTCTCGTTGTGTTCCGTTGGGCGGGCGCACGTTGAGAGCACGTGGTTCGCCGGGCCCGGGCCGCGGGTTGGCCCCGTGCGGCCCGGTCGGACGGAGCGGGCGGCAGTTGATTCGAGGGCGCCTTGGGCGGGGCATCGCTTGTCGCGCGGCATCCGGTCACGCTTCCTGACGGTGCGGCGTTTTTCCCGGGGGAACGCCGACCGGTACGGAGGCTGTGTAGGAGGCGAGCAGAGCGAGCTTGTCGGCGCTGTCGGTTCCCGGGTCGGGGTGGTAGACGGCAAGGGCGAGGGTCTGCGCGGTGTCGCCGACGATGAGCTTCGCGCGGTTGAGGGTGAGCGGCCCGACGAGGGGGTGATCGATGGTGACCGGCCAGTTCTGCTGGGCTTGGACGTCGTGCTGTGCCCAGAGGGTCCGGAACCGTTCGCTGGCGAGGGAGAGTTCGCCGACCAGTTGGACGAATCTGGTGTCGTTGGTGTCGGTCCCGACGGAGCGGCGGAAGCCGGCGACGAGCCGGGCGGTCGTGTCGTCCCAGTCCGGGTAGAGGGCTTGTTCGTCAGGGTCGAGGAAGACCGCGCGAAGACGGTTCTCCCCTGGGGCGAGCCGGGGCGAGAGCGCGGTGGCCAGCGGGTTGGCGTCCAGGACGTCGAGATAGCGGCCCTCGACAAAAGCGGGCAGATGTAGGGATACCAGGAGCTTCCGGATGCCCTCCGGGACGGTTTCGCGCGGCCGCCGGCGTGCCCGTGCCGGGGACTGCTCGGTGAGGGAGAGCAGGTAGGCGGTTCCGGTCGGGTCGAGCCCGAAGACGCGAGCGAGGGCTTCCAGAACTTGCGGCGAGGGGTGCCGGTCGCGGCCCTGCTCGAGGCGGAGGTAGTAGTCGGGGCTGATCCCCGCGAGGAGGGCCACCTCCGCCCGGCGCAGGCCCGGTACCCGGCGGTTACCCGTAACGGGCAGGCCGACCTGATCGGGGCGTACCTGCGCGCGGTGGGCGCGCAGGTAGTCGCCGAGCATGTTCTTGCCGGAAGCCATGTCTCGATCGTAGATCCCGGATCAGGGCTGGTCGTAGCCCTGCGGGGACCACTGTCCCGGGGGCATACCCGCGGTGACGGCGGCGAGACCACCATTGGTGGCAGATCAAGCGCGACCGGCTTCCCATCGGAGGTGCGGGCGTTCTCAATGCCGCGAACGCGGCTGCGAACGAAGGGAAGAACTGTGACTGGGCTGGCAGTAGTGACTGGTGCGTCCTCCGGGATCGGCCGCGAGTACGCGCGCCGGCTGGCCTCGCAGGGCGTGTCACTGATCGCGGTCGGGCGCCGGCGGGAGCGACTCGACGGATTGAAGGCCGAGTTTCCCGATGTCACCGTGCATACGGTGGTCGCGGATCTGGCGACACGGGACGGCATCGAGCAGGCGATCGCCGCGGTCGCGGACCGGCCGGTGACGATGCTGGTGAACAACGCCGGTGTGGCGCACTACAAGGCGTTCGTCGAGCTCCCGCCGGAGCAGGCCGCGGAACTGATCGGGGTGAAGGTGCTCGCGCCGACCCTGCTGACCCGCGCGATCGTCCCCGGCATGGTCGCCCGTGGCGCCGGGCGGATCGTCAACGTGTCCGGAATGATCGCGTTCAGCGGCCCGGCGAGCCTGGAGCAGGTCCCGCTGCGCCGTGCGGTGTACGCGGCCAGCCTTGCGCACAGCGTCGCCCTGTCGCAGACGCTGCATGCCGAGCTGTCGCCGCACGGGATCCACGTCCAGGCGCTCTGTCCGGGCGTCGTCGCGACCGAGTTCCACGAACGGCAGGGCATGGACCTCAGCGCAGCCCCGCGGATGAGCGCGGCCGACGTCGTCACCGCGAGTCTTCGTGGTTTTGCGCTCGGCGAGACCGTCACCGCGCCGGGCGTCGAGCTGAACGACCTCCTGCAGAGTGTGTTCGACGCCGACCTCGCCGCATTCGGCGGCCAGTCCCCGCAACTGGCGACCCGCTACCGCTCCTGACGATCCAGCAGCAAGGTTCGGCGGCAGCACACCAGGCCGCCGCGCCCCGCCTTGTGCCGGCGCGCCGTCAACGCCACCAGGTGCGCGAGTACGGCCTGGAGCCGCGAACCCGGTAGTCGTGGTCAGAGCCTCCCCGGCGATCCTCTCCGAGGAGGCTCTGACCACTGCTGGCGAATCGGTTGGTCAGCTCACAGGCGCGGGTCCTGCTGGACCTTCAGGGCGCTGAGGATCGGGTCGCCCTCGCCCTTCTCACGGGTGAGCTCGATCTTCAGGTCGCCACCCTCGTGCTCGACGATGACCATGTTCAGGTCCGCGGTCAGCGCACCCACCTTCGCCTGCACGTCGTGGTCGTAGAGCACGACCTTGCCGTTGGCGAGCACGTCGAAGGCACGCTTGCCGACCTTGACCTTCTCGATTTCCGCGAAGTCGAGGCCGATCCGGTACGTCCCGGCGGGGGCGTTCTTGAACACGTAGCTGAACGTCTCGCCGGTCCGCTGGGTGCGGAACAGCACGTCGTCCTCGGTGCCGGCGATGTCGGACCTGGTGGTACGCGCCCTGCCGCCGACGTAGCCCCACGGCCGCTTGCCGAGCTCCTGGTCGGGCGACCAGACGAAGCCGTCGGCACCGACGTACCCGGACCCGCCCACGTCCACGCCCCGCCAGTAGGCCGAGGTCGCCAGGCGGACCGGCTTGAGCTGGGCTTCGCCCTTGCCGGCGTTCGTCGCCACGAGCAGGTCCCCGACGAGTACGCCGGGCTCGACGTCGGCGTTGTCGGCCGTCGCCGTGACCGTGGTGGACTCGCCGGCCGCCAGCGTGACCGTGCCGGTCGCGGCCGCGCCCGTGAGGGTCAGCCACGGAAGGTCGGCGGCCTCGTGCCCGCCGCCGCTGGTGCGTTTCTGCTCGCTGATCCGCACCTCGAGCGGGGCGGAGCCGGTGTTGGTCACGGTCACGTCGGCCATCGACTTCTGGCTCCTGTCGAGGAGCCAGTCGAGTTCACCTCCGGTGACGGTGGCGATGCCCGTGGTCAACGCCGTGTCGACGACCTCGGCCTGATCCTTCCTGGCGATGGTCACCGGGTGGCTGGCGGTGACGTAGTTCGGCGCCGAAACCTCCACGGTGTTCTCGCCGACCAGCGCCTGGGCCTTCCACCGGCCCTTCGCGTCGGCCGTGATGACCCGCTCACCGCCCGGCCCCTTGAGCGTGACGATCGCGCCCTCGATCGGCTTGCCGTCGTTGGCGTCGGTGGCCGTGCCCTCGATCGTGCCCGCGGCCGGGAGGGTGTACTCCAGCCCCAGGCCGGCCTTCAGGACGGGCTGGTTGACGGAGTACTGGCTCGCGGGGTTGCGGGTCAGGCTCTCCACGCCGACTGTCGCCGACGACCCACGGGTGAGCGGGTTGTCGCCGCCGACGCCGTCGCCGTACCCGATCTGGATCCGTCCGTCCGCGATCAGGGTGACCGAGAAGCTCACCCGAGCCGTCCGGTCGTTGTAGAAGGCGACGTTGCGCCACTCGATGACCTGCGCCGCCAGCCCGTCCACCTCGGTCGTGCCGAGGTAGATGCCCGCCTGGTCGTCCACGACGAGGTCGTCCCAGAGCGGATAGATCGCGTCGATCGGGTACGGCGACGGCAGTGCCGTGTTGTTCCCCAGCGTGCTGGCGCGGTCGAAGGTCAGCGTGCCGTTTGTCGTCACGCACACGCCGTCCCAGGCCGTGTCGTAGAACGGGAACAGGAAGTCTGAGTTGAACCACTGCACGCCGCAGAGGTCGTCGCCGTGCCACCCGGACTCCTCCGTGCCCTGGCGGTAGAGCCCGTCGGTCACCTTCATCGAGTACGAGCGACCGGCGGGGGCCACCGGCACGGGGCCCGGCTCCGGCTGTTCGGGCTGGGGCTCCGGCTCCGCCGTGTCTGCGCGCGGGTCGAGCGTCACCCGCAGCGCGGCGATGGTCGGGGCCTTCAGGCCCTTCGATCCTCGCAGCTCCACGGTGAGCGGGCCACCCTCGTGCTTCACGACGGCGGTGCGCCAGTCGGCGGTGTTCGGCCCCACGGCCGCAGCCGGGTCGTACGCGTACTCCGCCAGCGTTCCGTCCACGAGGACGTCGAACACCCGCCTGCCCTTGGCCGTTTTCTCGATCTCGGCGAACCCGAAATCGATCGCGTAGGTGCCCTTGGGCGCGTCGGGGAAGCGGTAGAACAGCTGCTTGTCCGGCGTGCTCCGCTGCGACTGGAACAGGGCGTCGTCCGTCGTGCCGTTGATCCCGGCCTTCGTGGCGGCGACCTTCGTCTTCCCCTCGTAGCCCCACGCCGCCTTGCCGGCGGCCTGGTCGCCGGACCAGGTGTAGCCGGAGCCGTCGGTGAACGTCGAGCCGCCGGCGTTGACGCCGACCTGGTACTTCGTGGTCGTGAGCGTCACCGGGACGTAGGTCTTGGACTGACGTCCGGAGTCGGACCTGACCACGATGTTCGCACCGAGGACGCCGGGCTTGGTGCCCTTCGAGGAGATCGAGACCTTGACGGTCGTCGACTGACCCGGGGCGAGGGTGCCGCCGGTCGAGGAGAGCGACAGCCATGGCAGGTCGGTGACCTGGTCGTCCTCGACGTCGACCAGCACGACGTCGTCGGCGATCTGGTCCACCGCCCACAGGGCCCCGGTCGAGTCGGTCTCGAGGCCGCCGCCCTGGCCCACCTTCTGGCCCGGGAACCACCACGCGTTCACCAGCGAGCAGTCGTCGGGGTCGACCTGCAGCAGGCGGGTGGGCCGGTTCGAGGTGAGGTCGGTGTACCAGATGGTGTCGGACGCCTGGTTGTAGGCCAGGCCAATCACCTCGGGCAGCGGCGGGGCGCAGAAGGACAGCAGTGCGCCCGCGTTGTCGTGCGACGTCCCGGCGACGGTGCCGATCATGCCGTTCGCCCGGCCGCCGACGTAGAACACGTCCTCCGTCGGGTTGTAGGCGAGGCCGGTCAGCGGCAGCGTGGACCAGTCACCCTTGATCTGCCGGGTCTCCTTTCCGGTTTCGCGGTCGAAGCAGTGGATGTAGCTGGCCGGGCTGTCCTCCAGCTGGCACATGTCACCGGTCTTGGTGTCGAGCGCCATGTCGAACGCCCGGTAGGCGGGGTTCCACGCCGCGTCGAAGACCTTCCCGGTCGGCTTGCCCGCCACCGTGTAGGCGGTGTTGGTCCGCGCGTTGTAGTCGTGGACCCAGACGTCGCCGTCGTACCCGACGCCGGACGGCTCCTTCTCCGCGATCGTGCCCGGGATGGCGATCCGGGTGATGACGTCTCCGCCGGCGGTCGGGCCGACCTTGGCGGCCGCCTGTGTCTCCGCGGCGCTCGTCGTCGTCGCCTTGCCGTCGACGTTCGACGGCTTCGTGCCGCTCGCACCGGCCTTCCACGCGGTGAGGTCGATCGTGCTGGCCGCACCCGTGCCGGTGCGCGCGGTGGTGCCGGAGGCGTCGAGCTCGGGGTGGCGCGCGGCCTCACCCAGGTTGTACGTCAGCGGGGCGGAACCGGTGTTGGTGAGCGTCAGCGAACCCGCACCGTTCTGGTCGGTGCCCAACAGCGCCTCGAGGCCGTCGGCCTTCAGACCGGCGACACCCGTGGTCAGGCGCACGTCGATCGTTGCGTTCGCGTAGAGCTTGTCGAGGGAGAAGGGATATGCCGAAGTCGCGTAGTTCGGCGCGTCGACGGTCATGGTGTAGTCGCCGACCGGAAGCTGGCGGTGCACGACGCCCGTCCCGTTGGTCGTGACGGTCTCGACGAGCCCAAACTTGTTCGAGAACGAGACCTTGGCCCCGGCCACCGGCAGCCCGTCGTTCTGGTCGACGACGGTCGCGTCGAGGTACCCGAAGTCGGGCATGTCGTAGGTGACGGTCATCCCGTCGCGCAGCACCGGGGCGCTGTCGGAGAACCGGATGCCGTTGACGCCGGCCCAGCCCTGGATGCCGGTGACGGCGTGGCCGCCGGCGGTCACCGGGTCGTCGGTCCCGACGCCGTCGCCGTAGCCGAAGATCACGGTGCCGGAGCGGGTGAGCGTGGCCGAGAAGTTGACCGGCTCCGTGTACTCCGACCGGATCGGGTAGGCCCAGATCTTGGCGTTGCGGTACTCGACGACAAACGCGTCCTCACCGTTGACCTTGGTGGCTGCCGTGAAGACACCACCGCCGGGGGCGAACTCGACGGGGGACTGGACGTAGAACGGGAAGATGCCCGCACCGCCGGTCCCGGGCCCGGTGGTGGTGTCCGGGGAGATCACGCCGCGCTTGCCGATGCCGAGGGTGTCGTGGCTGCCGTTGTACAGCGCCACCGGGAACGGCAGCTTCACCGTCGCCCACACGCCGCTGGTGAACCCGACCGGGTCGGTGCCGCGCAGGTACTCGCCTTCGGAGACGACGCAGCTGTAGCCGCCCTCGTCGACGACGAGCCCGACCGGGATCTCGAGCGACTCGTTCTGCGTGCCGACAGTCAGCGGGATTGTCGTGGGCGAGAAGCAGGCGTTGGGCTTGACGGTCAGCTTGTACCCGCCCTCGGGGACACCGCTGATCGTGAACGCGCCGTTGGCGTCGGTGCGTACCGGCTTCAGCGGCGTGTCCGCGACGGTGACGTCGGCGTTCGGGACGGGCTGCAACTTGTCGTCGACGACCCTGCCGCTGATGTGATGCCTCGCAGCAGCGGTGAGCGGCAGCCCGACCGAGGTGTCCTGGCCGAGAGTGATCGTGACGTTGGCGGTCGCGGTCAGGTAGCCGAAGACCTTGGTGCTGAGCTGGTAGTCGCCGACCGGGAGGTTCGTCGTGAACCGGCCGTCCTCGTCAGTGCCGATCGACCGGCTGAACGGTCCGCTGATTGTCACCTCGGCGGCGGGGACCGGGGCGCCGTCGGCGGTGACGACACCGGTCAGGGTGCCGCCCTGCCGGGGCGCGAGCTCGAGCAGGCGGACGAGGTCGAGCCGGCCCTCGCCGTACTTGTTGTTGAACGCGGCGGTGCCGCCGCACTCGGTGTCGTCGACGTCGACGGCCGACTCGGCGAGCAGGCGACGGGTCTGGTCGACCTGCCCGATGAGGGTCGGGTCGTAGCTCCACAGCGCTGCGACGGCACCGGCGACGTGGGGCGCCGCCATCGAGGTGCCGCCCATCTCGACGTAGCTGTTGCCCGGGTAGGACGACAGGACGGCGTCACCCGGAGCGGAGATCTCCGGCTTGATTCGGCCGCCTTCACCCTCGCCCTTGCGGGAGAACAACGCGAGCGTGCCGTCCGACGAGTAGGCGCCCACGGAGTAGGCGCTCTCGGCGGAGCCGGGCGATGACACGGTGTCGCAGGCCGCGTACGGCGTGGTGTTGCCCGATGACCAGACGCTGAAGATGCCCGCGGCGGTCCAGGCCTCGTCGATGGCCCGGAAGAAGTCGTCGAAGGCGTGCTCGGCGGTCTGACCCCACGAGTTGTTGATGACGTGGGGACGCTTCGACGGGTCCGGGTTGTCGCCGTGGACGTCGGTCGGGGCGAGCAGCCACCAGCCGGACCGGAGCAGCGACTCGACGCCGGTGCTGTCGCAGCAGCCGTTCGTGGCGATCCACTGCGCGTCCGGGGCGACGCCGACGTGGTTGGTGCCGTCGGCGCCGACCATGGTGCCCATGGTGTGCGTGCCGTGTCCGTTGTCGTCGCACGGCGCGTCCGTGCACGTGCCCCGGGTGGCCATCCAGTTGTAGTTGTGGTCGACGGTGCCGTCGGGCTGCACGCCGCGGTACTGGTTGGTCAGGGCCGGGTGGTCGAACTGGACGCCCGAGTCGAGGTTGGACACGGTGATGCCCGCACCGGTGGCGCCCATGGCCCAGGCCTGGGGTGCGTGGATGGCCTCCAGACCCCACGTGACGGTGTCTGCCTCGGCTGCCTTCGGGGCGGCGGGACGGGCAGCCTGGTCAGCGGGGCTTTTCTCGACCACGGGCTCGACCAGTGCGACCTGCGGCGTCGCGTGGATCTCGGCGACCTGCACCTTCGAGGCCACGTCGAGGGCAAGCTTCTCGGTGCCCCCCCTGACGAGCACGGCGTTGGCGATCGGGTACGAGGTGTATGTGACGCCTGCCTGGTCGAGGTCGGTGGAGACGGATGTCAGGGACGTTTTCGCCGCCGCGGTCAGCGCGTCGTAGACGAACTGACCACGAGCGGCCCAGTCGGTGATCTTCTTCGCCGGCTCGAGGTCGGCCTCGGTGTCGAACCTGATCCAGAAGTCGGATGCCGGAGATGTGCGGAAGCGGTCCTTCAGGTTCGACGCGATCTTGTTGGTGGCGGCGCCGGGATCCGGGTCGGCGGCGGAGGCCGCTGGCGCCTGGATCAGGCTCAGGCCGACCGCTGCGGCAAGTGTTGCCGCGAGGGCTTTGAGTCTCATGTGGGTCCTTTGGCCTACAGGGGCTGGTAGGGGTCGTGGTTCTCGTGGTCGTCGGCGCCGTCGGCGCGGTCGACGTCGCGCGTGTCGGGGGAGTTGACGCGCGGCTCGCGGGACGGTTCGGGTGGTGGCTGGTGCACGTCGGTGGCGTCGTCACGCGCGGCAGGTCGCTCAGGCATGCATCGCCCCAGGGCTGTGGATCATGAAGCCATGCTCGACGGGGGTGAATGATCTTCGCTATCCAGCGGATACGTCAATTTTCACGACGCGTCGTCGAGAGAGTCCTCTTCTGCGAACACTCCGGCCTCCACCGCCTTGACCGCGAGCGCGGTCCGAGAGGTTACCTTCAACTTGCGCATCGCCGCACGCAGCTGCTGATCCACCGTGGCCGGCGACTTGGCCAGGATCCGGCTGATCTCCCGGTTCGTCTTGCCGGCGACAACCAGCTGGACCACGTCGAGCTCGCGAGGTGAGAGCTGGTCACCGTACCCCCGTCGGCCGCCGCGCCACAGGCGCGGGACCTCGGCGCCGTGCTCGCGAAGCCGCTGCGCGACCCGGTCCGCATCGCCGCGGGCGCCGAGCCTGAACAGGTGCTCGTACTGTGCGGCCAGCAGCTCCCGGCCCGGTTCGAGCTCGCCGTGCGCGATGAGCGCCTCGGCTTGCCGCTCCCGGGCGAGCATGGCGTCGTAGGGGCGCGGCATCACGCTCCAGGCGCGCGCCGCCCGATCGTGCACCGTCGCCGCGCGGGCGTGGTCTCCGGCCGCGGCGAGCAGCAGGGCGCGGCATACGGTGAGCGCGGCGCGGGGCGCCGGTGCTGTGCGGCCACGTAGTCCTCTGGCGAACTGGTCGGCCAGGCGGGTCGCGGCCTTCAGGTCGCCCGCGGCGAGGTGCGCCTCGATCCGGGCGGGAACGAGGTCCGTCGCCCAGATCCAGATGCCCTTTCTCCGGACGGTGTCCATCGGCTCGTCCGTGATCTGCAGCGCCCGACCGCTGTTTCCGTCCGTCAGCCACAGTCTGGCCAGCGCGGCGGCGGCCTCCATCGTGTCGTCGGCTGCGCCGAGACGGGCAGACTCCTCGAGGACCAGCCGGAACTGCTCCTCCGCGGCGCGCCGCCGTCCGGCCGCGGCTGCCAGCCGGGCCGCGAGGCGAATGCTGCCGAGGTAGTGCGCCGGCCGGTCTCGGTCGGCATCGGCGAGTGCCGCACTTCGGTCCGGGAGATCCTCCCACCGGCCGGTCAGCCACGCCAGGTTGGCCTGTTCGAGTCGGACGTTGTGCTGCAACCGGGACGCCTGCTCGGTCTCGGCAAGGCGCATGGCCACGGCGAGGTGTTCGTCCGCGTCGGCGTACCGACCCCAGATCAGCGCGCCGGTCCCGACATTCGCGTGGATGCGGGCCACGTCGAGGCGCTCCGCCGAGGTTGCGCCGTCGACGGGTAGGCCGGCAACGACGTCCCAGGCCTCCTCCTCGCCGAGCATGAGCAACGCGGCGGCGCGGTTGCCGGCCAGGTTCAGCCGCTGCGCGGGGGAATCGACCTCGGCGGCGAGCTCGGCGGCGCGATCCAGCCAGCGCCGATGGGTCGCCGCCGGCCACGGCCCCGCATAGGCCCATCCGAGGTAGGTCATCGCCCGAGCCGCCTCGACCGGGTCATGGTCAAGGTTGGCCACCGCCCGCTCCAGCTCGCTGAGTGCGGCCTGCGCCTCACCCCCGGTGATCAGGAGTCGCCCCAGTGGGTTGCGGATCTCGGCCTGCTGGCGGGCGGAGAGACCGGGGGTCTCCAGCACCGAGCGCAACGTACGGATCACGCGGTGGTGAACCTCGTCGACCGGTTCACGCCGGCCCAGCGCGGCCACTCCGGCGATGCGCGCGACCCGTGCCCGGTCCACCGGCGGCAGCACGGCCCACGACAACAGATCGACCAGCACGTCGACCGCCTTGGTGTGGTCACCCGAGGCCATGGCCAACTCGGCACCCTGCTCGGCGTACCGCGCCCAGGACTGCCGCTCGCCCGCCTCACGGAAGTGGTGGGCGAGGCGCGCCACAGGCGGCGGGTGGATGTCCTCCAAGGCCCGGCCGGCCAGCAGGTGAAATTGTCTGCGGTCGGTCAACGGGATCGCCTCGTAGACAGCCGTGGCGGCCAGCACGTGCCGGAATCGCCACCGGCCGCGGTCGTCTCCGTCCAGGACGCCGGCGTCGGCCGCCTCCGCGACAGCGCCTCGACACGCAGCCGGTGACAGGCCGGCGGTTTTCGCGATCGTGGCCACCGACGACCGCTCAGCCAGCGTGGCCGCGGCTCGCAACACCTGCTGCGCCGTCGGCGACAGACGGCCCACCCGCTCCCGGGTGGAGTCGCGCACCGTCGGCGGCACCTGTAGCTCGCGCAACTTCAGCCGGACCCACTGCCCGTCGCGGAAGACGAGGTCGGCACGGTCGCACATGAGGCGAACCGACTCCTCCAGGGCCAGCGGAACGCCGCCGGTCCGCTCGTGCATGAACGTCGCGAACTCCTGCGATACCGGGTTGCCGTCCAGCATCGAGGAGACCAGCGCTGCCGTGTCGTCGGGTCGCATCGGCGCCAGGGCGATCCTCAGCTGGGTCACGCCAGCAGGCAACCGGGACGTCAGCCGCAGCAACAGCGATCCGTCGTCCACCTCCTCCGGCCGGTAGGAGACCACGAGGCTTGGCCCGTCCGACTGCTGTCGGGAGGTGACGAACAGCAGGAACTCCAAGGTCACCTCGTCTGCCCAGTGAGCGTCCTCGAGCACGAGAACGTCGACACGCAGCGCCCGCAGCAGCTCGTCCAGGGCGCGGAACAGGCGATGCCGTGCCGCCTTCGCATCGTCCAGGGGCTGTAGTGCGGGCGGCAGGTCCGAGGACCATTCCGGGAACAGGGGTCGTAACGCACCCGCGAGCTCGGTGAGCCGCAGTCGCGACACCGGGCGGTCGATCCCACGGAACGCGTCGACGATCGGCCCCAACGTCAGCGACTCGCGAAGCGGCGGGCACACCGAGACCAGCGCCGTACGCTGGTCTGGCGCGGCCAACCACTCTCGCAGCAGCCGGCTCTTCCCGATCCCCGCCTCGCCCTCCACCAGTACGATCGCCGGTGGCCGGGCCAGGGCGCCGCGAAGCGCCGCCATCTCTCGATCACGGCCCACGAAACGCGGTGTAGAAACCGTTGGTGCAGTTCCATCGTCCTCGGGCGAGGGGTCGAGCATGCGTGATGATCTCGCTTTTCGGTGCTCGGGCACAAGTACCATCGCCGCGACTCTCGACCAGCGCGATGGAGTTTGCGTCGGTGGCGTCGGTCTTGCGGCCCTACCCGGTGGCGAACATCCCCGCCCCGGGCGGACAACTCCGGTGCACGTCCACGACCTGCTCGCCATCGGCGAGCAACCGGTTGGCGATGTGCCGGCTGATTCCCTGACAGCCCTCGAGCGCCCGGATCCGATGCGGCCACCGCTTTGCGTACTCCTTCATCGCCGCGTAGTCGTCCCGGCCGGTGTCGAAGCGGCCGCCGCCGGCTCCGGTGCTCGATCCGCCTGGTCCGTCGAGCCGGGAGGGCGACGTCACTTCGAGCAGCGCAAACCCCTCGTGAGCCGCTCCCCGCCCTTGGCGGCGCCCGGGCTGCGCAGGCCAGATGAGAGCCACACGACCAGCGTGGGCAGCCGATGAGAGAGCGGTCGACGAGCGGATGTCGCCTGAGACGTTCAGTTCTTGGGGTCCGGAGACTACTGTGGTCCGATCGGCATCGGCCCGTCGTGAGGATCAGCAACGTGGTGCCTGGAAACAACGTGGTGCCTGGAAACCCGGACCGAGCGGCGCGTCCGCCAACCTCCGAACCCGCCCGAGGCACAGCGCGTCGCGAATACCTTACACTTTGAAGCCGCATCCTGCGGCGCAGCCAACTGCCCCGAGGGATGACCTATCGAGTGATCAGGCACGACGCTTGGACCATGCGGTACGCGCGGTTGGTGCGCTCGACCCTGTGGAGGGCAGATGACCGATCTGACGCTCGTGACAGTCCACGGGTTCGTCTCCTCACCGCGGACCTGGGAAAGACTGGTGGCTGTCTGGTCTGCCGACGAACGTCTCCGCAGTCTCAGGATTCACCCGTTCGAGTACCGGTCGCCGAAGATGCCGAGACTGCCACTCTCGCCGCAGCGCATTCCGGACTACGACGACATCGCCCAGACGCTTGCCTCCACCTTCACGGCAGCACTCGCGGACGCCCCGGCGACAGCGTTCGTCACCCACAGCCAAGGTGGTCTGATCGTACAGCGGTTTCTCGCCTGGATGCTGCAGCAGGGGCGAGGTCGCGAACTGTCCAGAATCGTCTCGGTGATCATGCTCGCGTGTCCGAACAACGGGTCGGACTACGTCCGTACGTTGCGGCACGCGTTCGGTTACCGCCGCCATCCGCAGGCTGGCGACCTGGAGATGCTCAACAGACGGGTTGCGGACACGCAGCGGACAGTGTTGCGGGACATTGTCAACACCGACCGCACCGACGATCACCGGTGCCGGATCCCATTCCATGTCTATGCGGGCGACAGCGACCGGATCGTGGTCGCGGCGTCGGCGCAGTCCGCTTTCCCGGGCGCGTCGACGCTGGCAGGGAATCACGCATCCATTCTCGACCCGTCGGCTCCGGGAAATACCACCGCCGACGTCGTGCGGTATCACCTCCTGGCCGACCACTCGTCGTGGCGTACGGCAAGCCCATCGTCCGGCCGGGCGGTGCCGCAGGACAGTAGGGGACCGGGCATCGTTGAGGGGTTGATGACATCGAACGGCGACATCACCGTGAGCGGTACGTATGTCGCCGGTCATGACATCAGGTTCGACCGCCACGCGGACGACGAGCAGGAGCGATCGTCCTGAACCCGCATCGAGAGTCGTTCGGTCCCGAGGGCGGCAATCGACCGGTTGAAACCTCGAACCCCGGTCTGACCGTCGAAGGTGTCGCCACCCAGCGTGGCGACGTTCGGCTTGACGGCACGTTCGTCGCCGGCCATGACGTGAAAATCAACAAGGTGGTCGTTGTCAATGAGCTGGTTGACGGTGACGACGCCGCTCCCTTCCTGGTTGTCGATCGCGAATACCTGAAGAGACAGTCCGACGTGCCCAAGCGGGTCTACGTCGCGCGCTCGCCGGACTGGGCCGATGTCGTTCGCGGCTCGGATCCCGAACTTCGGTTCATCGAGCGGGAGCAAACGGAGCAGGTGCTTGCAACCGTACGGGAGGAGTTGCTGGAACCGTGCCTGCGCGGCACCGACTCGCTTCTGCACGCCGTGTTCGTGTTGGGAGCACCTGGGGCAGGCAAGAGCACGCTGGTGCGACGGGTCGCCGCGATGCTGGTGCAACTGGGCGAGTGCGTCGTCGCCGACTTCGGTGTCAACACGACGGCCGTCGCGTCACGTGACACCAAGCGCTACATCGCGGCACTGGACAAGCTCGCCGACGGTGGGATGCCTGTGATTGTGCTGCTCGACGACCCCTTCTTCGCGAACTCGGGTTGGGTCGAACTGCTGCACGCGTTGAGCCGCCCGCAGCACCGCGGAATCGCGGTCCTGGGGGCCAGCCCCGATTTTCTCTTCCAACGCTACGCACACTGGCTGTTCGACCGTCGTACGGTGGGGCAGACGATCTCCCTCGTCAAGCCCTCCAGCGCCGAGCGGCAAAGTCTCGCGACCTTGTACGGACGAGCGCCGTCGGGGTTGTCGTCGGATGACGATCTCCTGGTCATAGCGATGGAGGCAGCCGCAGGCGAGTCGTTCGCCGCCATCATCCAGCGAATCTGGACGACGCTGAACGGCGGAGTTCCGCTGAGCCCCGTCACCGACCACCGCGAACTGCCATGGCAGGTCATCGCCTTCGCGCTGGCGTGCTACTTCCACCGGAACTACGTGCTGTGCCCCGAGCCCCTGCTCAGGGCCTTGTTGATCGATGCCCTCACGGAAACTCCCCCCGCGTACCTGACCCAGGAGCTGCAGGATCTGGTTACCCGCGAAGGGTGGCAGATCTTCTCGATCCGTGGTGCGTCGGAGTCAGACGCGGTCGGCATGCGCCTGATCGGCACGACACACGCCCGCGTGTCACGGGAAGCATGGAAACATTTCCCTCTGCGGAACCTCGACATCGAAAATCGGATCACCGACATCTCGGTGCAGGTGCCGCAGGCGGTTCCGCAGCTGGCCGAGTTGCTCCTGGCCATGCACGCCTCACCGAGCAGTCGTGAGCGCGGGCTCACACAGCGCTTCGCGGCACGATGGCGCGCGGCAGTGCAGTCCGGCACCCTGGAGACGCGAGCGGTCGCCTCACTTGTCAGCCACCTACGACCCTCCCGCGGCGCCCGTCTTCGATTTCTTCCCATTCTGCGGACCTGCCTGAGAGCACAGAACGACCAGAGCTGGCTCGCCGCGTGGCAGTTGTTGCACCTGTCGTCGGCAACGTCGCATCCGCAGGAGCGGGACTTTCTCTTGAAGGTCAGCATCCCGTGGACGCTCAAGCACGCCGACTTCTCGGCCGGTCCGCGAGAGGCCGTGGAGATTGCCGAACGGCTGGGCGGGGCCGTCCGAGAATTGATCATCGAGCGGCTCATCGTCGCGCTGAAGGGCTCGCTGGGCTGGCGAGTAGATGCCCATCAGGTCGCCTGGCTGATCCGTACGATTCCGCCGCGCGAGGTCGACGCCGTCCTCGAGGACATCTACGACTGGTTGGCGGAAGGGCTCCTCGATGAGCCAGGCGTCGGCCGCACGCCCGACGATCGCGCGGTCGGTGCGCTGGTGGATCTGCTCGACAGTACGAAAATTGTCGACGCGGCCCAGCGGCAGCGGCTCTTCGATGTTCTCTTCGAGTGGATGCACGTGTCGACGGACACCGACCTCAATCTCGCCAGACGGATCGTCCGGTGCGCGGTGGAAGGCGCGAAGGCGGGGGACCTGAGCGCTGCCACCGTGATGGTGTCTCAGATACAGGAGCTGCTCCGGGCACGACCGGATGTCATCGGCGGCGTGTCGGTTGAGCTTCTCTCGTTACTCACGGACGTCCCCGGACTGGTGCAAGACGGACGAACGATCGTCGAGCTGACGTTCGCCTGGCTCCGGGGCCGTCCGGAAAGCAATCAGGGTATTTGGACCGCGCTGCTGGGGATCCTCGAGCGCTCGCCCGAGCTCGCCGACCTCAAGCCGGCCGTCGTCGAGCAGACGTTCGCCTGGCTTCGGGGCCGTCCGGAGAGCAGCCAGGGTACGTGGACCGCATTGCTGGGGATCCTCGGACGTTCGCCCGAGCTCGCCGACCTCAAGCCGGCCGTCGTCGAGCAGACGTTCGACTGGCTCCGCGACCGTCCGGAAAGCAACGAGAGTATCTGGACCACGTTGCTGGGGATCCTCGGACGTTCGCCCGAACTCACCGACCTCAAGCGCACTGTCGTCCACGGCACCTTCGCGTGGCTGCTGAGCCGTCCGGAGGCCAATGAGAGCGTATGGTCCGCGCTCTTCGGGACGTTGCGGCGTTCAATCCACCTCGTCGAGGACGCGCGGCTTATCGCGCCGGTCGCGTTCGAGTGGTTACGAGAGCGAACCGAGGTGAACGAAGGGGCATGGGGTGGCCTCCTGCCGCTGCTCTGCTGGCCGTCCGAGATGAGGCGGGAAGCGACCGAGATTCTTCTCGCGACGTTCGAGTGGGCGAGCACGCAGTCAGCACTGCCGCAAGGAGTGCGGTCAGGGCTCCTTCTCCTCCTGTCGACGCCACTCGACATCACGCCGGCCGAGCGGCGGGGCATGATTGAAGTGCTGGCTCGAGCAGTCGTCGAGTCCGACGAAAGCCCAACCATGCACGGTCGGGGAGTTCACCTTCTTGATGCCGCCACGAGCTCCGATGCCAGCCTCGCCGCGGTGGCAGAGGCGGAACTGATCTATGCCGAGGGAGCCGATCAACCCGAGCTGGAAGTTGTCTTTCCGCTGGCGTACGCGGTGTGCCAGCTCGGTCGCGAAGACCTCGCCGATCGCCTGCGTCGGTGCGTGTCCGGCACTCTCGAACGGAGTGAGAACGAGTCGAGCGTCTATCTGTCTCTTCTGGCCGCTATCCCTGAGATACTGCGCGGACAGTAAGATCTGAGCTCCTGGCGCGTTCGGCTGCGGAGCCGGTTGTCGAGACCATCGCAGCGGCCGTTACCTGGCGGACGGTAGCCGCATGATCAGATGCGGCTGACCGTCGGATGGCGGACGGGAGCCTGCAAATCCGGCGGTTGTGCCGTTGGCGGACGAACGGGCGCTGCTGGTGGACATGCCGGTCGTAGTGTCCGACCCCGATCCTGATGCCGGAGAGCGCCGTCACCGTCAGGCTGGTCGGCAGGCCACGCGCGGACAGTGTGGCGGTCACCAGGATCGCGCCACCCACTCCCGCGGCGACGGCGGCCCGGGCGTCGGCACCGTGGAAGGCGCGACCCGGCGCTGGCCGAGGGTCGCGGCCACTGCCGTGCCGAGGACCACCGGGTCGGCGCCGACCGCGGCGGCGAGCAGGACCAGGCCGGTGATCGGTCGGAACCCGCGGATCCGCAGGCCGATCCCGACGAGGGCGCCAGCGTCGTTGAAGCCGGTGAAGGTGGCGAAAAGAGCTGCCAGGGCGAGGCTGTCCCAGCTGATGTCCAGCACCGGCACCTCCGCAGGCGTTGAGCGGGAACTCCGGGTACGGGCCGGAACGCCCGGAGCGCCACCGGCCGGTTGGCCCGGCTACGTGGATGTGGATGCTGGTTGACATGCCGCGCCGGCCGGGCCGCGTTCCGTCCGTTCAGCCCACCGGGCCGGCCGGCAGCGAGGTCAGCCGGTCGACAGTGACGGTTTCCAGCGGCACCACCACGGCAGCGTGACCGTCGGCGTCGGCCAGCGCCCGGCTCGCCTCGGGTACGGCCACGACCAGGCAGCCCGCGGCCAGCGCCGCCGCGATGCCCCGGGAGGGGTCCTCCAACGCCACACAGGCGCGCGGATCGACGCCCAGCCGATCGGTCGCCGTCAGGTACGCCTCCGGATGGGGCTTCGGGTTGGTCACCCCGTTGCCGCAGACCACGGTGTCGAACATCCCGGGATCGAGTTGGCGACCGACTCCTCGACGTCGGCCTCGACGCCCAGGTCGTCGTGGACGGTCCGGACGATGTCTCGCAGACTTCCGCCGACGACCCGGCGACGTGTCTCGGTCGACAGCGTGCCGCCGGACATCTTGGCCAGGTCGTCGAGACTGACGTCCCGGAGGGGTTCACTGTCGAACGGGGTGTCGTCCATGTCGAACAGCACCGCTTCCAATGAACCTCTTTCCACACCCCTGCGGTCCGTCGGAGTCGCGCCCGGAGGTCGGGGCGCAGGCGCCGCACTGTTCCGGTGGAAGGAGGTCCAGTGGGCCGACATCCGGGGCGGCCATCTCCGCCGTCACCGGAGGGTGTCGGCAAGCCAACGTCGCAGTGTACGGGGATTGTCGCTGGTCGTCCCGTCCACGCCGAGTGCGAGCCCGCGCCGCAGATCCTCCTTGTTGCGGGTGGGCCAGCCGTGTACCGGGAAGCCCTCGTCGTGCAGCTGCTGGACGATCTCGGCGGTCAGCCCTTCCCAGCCGCTGTGTATCCGGCAGGACCCGGTTTCCTTGATCAGCTTGTGGTAGCCGCCGGGGTATGCCTCGGCGTCGGTCCAGTTGGACACGATGATGCCGCGCCGGATTCCCGGCAGCTTCTCGGCCACGGTCGCCATCGCCTCGACCGAGAAGCTGGTCAGGATCGTTCGCTCCGCGTAGTCGGCGTGATCGGGGAAGAAGTCGACCAGACCGTCGATGGCGGCGAGATCCTTGATTTCCAACTGGATCACCCGCGTTGTCGCCTGATACATCTGCTCCAGCGTGGGCACCCGCTCACCGTCGCCGACATCGATCGAGCCGATCTTCGACCAGGTCAGTTCCGCGACCGGGCCCAGGTCCTTGCCGGCCGGCTCAACGGCGACCCGGTCCAGGGTCGCGTCGTGCAGCATGAAGAGTTGCCCATCGGAACTGATCCGTACGTCGGTCTCCACCTCCTCGACGCCGATCTCTTCCGCCACCCGGTAGGACGCGACAGTGTTCTCGGGGGCTTCGGCCATTGCGCCGCGGTGTCCGACAACGGCAAATGTCACGATCTTCCTCTCGATACAACTTCTGCTTGTCGCTGGGATCCTCGTGCCGCCGGCCGGCGGCACGAGAGGTCTGGG
Source organism: Plantactinospora sp. B5E13 (assembly GCF_039871775.1). Classification (NCBI taxonomy): domain Bacteria; kingdom Bacillati; phylum Actinomycetota; class Actinomycetes; order Micromonosporales; family Micromonosporaceae; genus Plantactinospora; species Plantactinospora sp. B5E13. The sequence goes on along the minus strand of NZ_JBDPLT010000059.1, from coordinate 9,168 downwards.
GTCAGGGCAGCACCAGGCGCCGATACTTCGGCAGCACGCGCTTGACGGCCGGGTTGAGCTCTCGGGCGACCCCACGTAACACGTCGCGGGGGTTGGTGTCGGAGGCGTACACCTTCTGCAGCGCGAGCAGCATCTCGGCGATCGTCTCGTTCACGTACCGGCGCATCACGTCCGGCGTGCGGGCGCGGCCCAGTTGGTCCTGGGCGATCTGGTAGGCGGGAGTCCGGGTGTTGCGGTCCCGGATCTTCGGCGAGTTGAGGGTGCTGGTGGTCACCGGGAGATAGCCGGTCTCGAGGCTCCAGGCGGGCGCGCCCTCTTCGGTGAGGTATTTGATCAGTTCCCAGGTTGCCTGTTTGCGCGTCTTGGTCGCGTTGCGCATGACCGCCAGGCCACTGCCTCCGGTCGGCACGCCGGGCGCGTCCTGCTCGGGCAGGAACGCGGCACCGAGTTCGAACTTGGCCGTGTTGAGCAGCGAGGTGAGCGATCCGGTGGAGTTGCAGATGGACGCGGTCACGCCGGCCACGAAGTCGCCGTTGAGGTTGCTGGCCAGGTAGGCCATCTGGTCGTCGTGGATGAACGCCCGATCGAATTCCAGGGCAGCGATGGTCTGCTCGGAGATCAGTTGCGACACCATGCCGTCGTCGGAGTAGCTGCCGCCGAAGGCCCAGGACGAGGCCTGGAAGTACCAGTCGTCCGCGCCGGTGTAGCCGCGCATCTTGACCGGTGAGCCGCGATATGTGAAACCTTTGAGCTGGCGACCCCACTCCCGTAGTTCGCTGTACGTCCGCGGGCCGCGGTCGGGCAGTCCCGCGGCGGCGAAGATTTCCTTGTTGTAATAGAAGAGCGGCGTTGAGCGAGCCCAGGGCAGCCAGTAGACCTCGCCCCGGATGGTGCCCTCGGCCAGGAACCTCGGGTGGAACGCGTCCGTGCCGAAGTCGGCGTCGAAGTAGCCGGTCAGCGGTTCCAGCGCCTCGGCCAGGAAGTAGCGGTTCCAGGACACGTCGCCGAGGATGACCACGTCGGGAATCTGCTCCGTGGTAAGGCTGACGGCCAACTTCGAGTCGAGTGCGACGTATCCGGGGAACAGTTGGATCTCGCAGAAGATGTCATTCTGCGAACTGTTGAACCCGTCGACGACCGACTGTAGGACCTTGGCGTTGTGGGAGGTGAACGCACTCCACAGCACCACTCGGTCGCGGCGGGCGAACTGCGCCGGCACGTGCCCACTGACCTGGGCGTAATCGCCGTCCCGGCGGCCGACGCAGCCGGTCAGCCCCAAGCCGGCGGCGAGCGCGGTGGCACCGGTCAGGAGTTGGCGGCGGCTGAAACTGGTCCCGGTCACACTGGTCCCTTTCTGATCGAACCGGTTCTCAGGCAGGCGACAGTCATCGGCGGACCGCGCTGCCGGCCAGACCGGCAACGATGTAGCGCTGGGCCAACAGGAGGACGATCGCCATCGGCAGGACGACGAACAGGGTCCCGGCCATCAGGGCGCCCCAGTCGTTGATGCCTTCGTTCTCCTTGAGGTAGAGCAACCCGATCGGCAGCGTTCGCATGTTGACCGAGTTGGTCACGATCAGTGGCCAGACGAAGCCGTTCCACTCATCGATCAGGGCGATCAGTCCGACCGTGATGATCGCCGGTCGGGCCATCGGCACGATGAACGAGACGATCGTGCGCAGATGCCCGGCGCCGTCCAGTTCCGCCGCCTCCAGCACCTCCTTGGGGATCGAAAGGAAGTACTGGCGGAGCAGGAAGGTGCCGAATGCCGATGCCACGCCCGGCAGGATCAGGCCGGCATAGGTGTTCACCAGGTTCAGTTGGCCGACGGTGATGTAGTTCACCAGCAGGGTCACGTGGCCGGGCACCATCAGCGCGCCGAGCATGAAGAGGAACAGCCAGCGCTTTCCCGGGAACGGCAGGTAGGCGAAGGCGTACGCGGTGAAGATCGCCAGCAGCACCTTGAGCGTCGTCCCGATCACGGTCACCACCACCGAGTTGATCAGGAACTGGTCGAACGGGGCCAGGTTCCAGGCGTTGACGAAGTTGTCCAGGGTCAGCGATCGCGGGATCAGCCGCATCGGCCAGATGTTGATGTCGGCGCTGGTCTTGAAAGCCGTGCTGACGAAGAGGTAGAGCGGGATCAGGAAGACCAGGGCCGCGGCCACCAGGCCGACCACGCCCCACCAGCGCGTACGCCGGGGACCGGACGGGTTCTGCGGAGTGGTCTCGGTTGTCACTGCGGTTGGCATGACCGTCATCAGTAGTGCACCCTCCGCTCGACGAATCGGAACTGCAGTACGGTGATCGCCATCAGCACCACGAACATGATCATGGAGGCCGCGCTCGAGACGCCGACGTTGTTGCGGCTGAACGCCTGGTCGTAGATGAACCAGCCCAGCGTGGTGGTGGCACCGGCGGGCCCACCGCCGGTCATCAGGGCGATCACGTCGAAGGCCTGGAAGGCCGAGATCGTCTGGGTGATCACCAGGAAGAAGGTGGTCGGGGAGAGCAGCGGGAAGAATATCTTCCGGAACAGTGCCCAGTGGCCGGCGCCGTCGATCCGGGCGGCCTCCAGCAACTCCGCCGGAATCTGCTGGATGCCCACCAGGTAGACGATCGCGACGAAGCCGAGCCCCTTCCAGATCGACACGACGATCAAGGCCCACAGCGCCCAGTCGGCGTCGGTCGTCCACGTGGGGGAGTCCGCTCCGAACGCGTTGAACACCATCCGGCTGAGGCCATGATTGGGATCGAAGATCAGTAGCCAGATGGTCGCGATCGCCGCTCCGGACAGCACGTGGGGGGAGAAGGCGAGCGTCTGCACCGCGGTGGTGCCCCGGAGACGCAGCGAGAACAACAGGGCCAGCGCCAGGCCGAGCACCATGGTCACGACAACGACGGCGACCACCCAGACCAGTGTCCGTAAGAGGACCGTGGGGAAGGCCCAGCTGCTGAACAGGCCGGTGTAGTTGAGCAGGCCGACGAACTCGGCTTTGGGCGAGATGAAGTCCCAGGTGGTGAGACTCAGATAGATGTTCTCGACGATCGGCCAGTAGGAGAATACGGCGATCAGCGCCAGGTTGGGCAGCGAGAACGCGGCGAACAGCAGGTACCCGCGCCGGCGTCGGCGCACCGCGCCGGGGTGACGCTTGGCGGTCGTTTCGCCGGTACTGGTCGGCCGGTGGGCGCTGACCGACACAGCTGATCTCGGACTGAGATCGGTTGCTCCGCTGCTCACGAGCTACCACCCTCCGCATCGACGTCGAACCGCCGCAGACTCTACTGACGATCATGTGCTCGACTCTGGTCAGAAGATCGCCAATCTGTGATCATTGCGCGAACGTTTCAACCTTCTGTGCAAGGGTGCAAGCCAGCATGCCTAGCTCGTTTCAGGGCCGCGCCTTCGATCGTCAGCAGCGGATCCTCAGTTACGTCCGGAACGAGGGCCGTGCGGTCGTCTCCGAGATCGCCGACCTGTTCGCGATCGCTCCGGCGACGCTGCGTCGGGATCTGCGTGCGCTCGAGGCGCAGCGGCTGATCGTCCGGTCGTACGGCGTTTTCTACCCCACCGACATCGGCGGCTACGAGACCCCGGTGGAGTACCGGCACAAGGCCCGGACCGAGGAGCGGCTGGCGATTGCCGAAGCCGCGGTCGCCCTGATGGCCGACGTCGGCACGGTGTTCCTCGACGAGGGGGCGCTGCCGGAGGACCTGGTCGGGCCGATGCGCCGGCTGCCCCGGATGACGGTGGTGACCCGATCATTGACCGTTGCTGCCGAGCTAGGTCGTCAGACCGATCATGATGTGATCATCGTCGGCGGCCGGCTGCGGCCGGCGACCATGGGCACCGTCGATCGGTGGGCGACGGCGATGCTCGGCGAGCTGAACGTCGACCTGGCGTTCATGGGCACCAACGGGGTGTCGATCGAGCGTGGGCTGACGACTCCGGACCCGTCCGTGGCGCAGGCCAAGACGGCGGGGATGCAGGCGGCCCGCCAGTCCGCGCTGGTGTGCGAGCACACCCGGTTCGGGGTGACCAGTTTCGCGAAGTTCGCCGACGTGGCGCAGCTGACCTGGGTCATCACCGGCAAGCAGATGTCCCAGGCGTCCGCGCGGCGCTACAGCGCGGCTGGCCCCCGGGTGCTGCGCGTCTGACACTCCGGCCGTACCCGCCGAAGCCTTGGCGGTCAGGTCGGCACGCGGGCCCCGGAGCGTTGCGCTGGTACTCGACTCCGGACGCACGAGCCGTGACGCGCGGTTGGGTTGGCGTCAACCACGAGACGCGGCGCGACTGGGTCGAACGGCGGTGTTGGAGGTGGATGGATCGCCGCTGGGGAGCCGGGTCAGCGGGCGGTCGCCTCGCCTGTCGGCGCGTCCTGACGTGCGGGTACCGCCTGCCCGGCCACCGCCTTCTCCAGGTCGTCGATGCTGCCGGACATGATCGTCCGGATGTGCTCGGTGATGCGCTGGAGCGGCCAGTCCCACCAGGCCAGGGCGAGGAGGCGGTCGATGTCGGCGTCGCTGTGGCGGCGGCGGATGAGTCGGGCGGGGTTGCCGCCGACGATGCCGTAGTCGGGTACGTCGTCCACGACGACCGAGCCGGAGGCGATGATGGCGCCGTTGCCGATGCGTACTCCGGGCATCACCATCGCCCGGTAGCCGAACCAGACGTCGTGGCCGACCACCGTGTCACCCCGCCCGGGCAGTCCGGTGATGAGGTCGAAGTGCTCGGTCCAGGAACCACCCATGATCGGGAAGGGGAAGGTCGACGGGCCGTCCATGCGGTGGTTGGCGCCGTTCATGATGAAGCGCACGCCCTCGCCGAGCGCGCAGAACTTCCCGATGATCAGCTTGTCCGGCCCGTAGTGGTACAGCACGTTGCGGGTCTCGAAGGTTGTCGGATCGTCCGGGTCGTCGTAGTACGAGAACTCCCCGACCTCGATCAGCGGCGAGGTGACCAACGGCTTGAGCAGCACCACCCGCGGCTGCTCGGGCATGGGGTGCAGCACGGTCGGTTCGGCGGGAACGGGCGGCGTCACGGATCGGGTCCTCTCGGGGTCCGGGCGAACGCTTCGGATGAGCGTTGATCAGCCACTAGTGCGACAGATGGTACATTAAGTCGTTGCCACGGCGTCGATCCCCGGAGCAGACGGACACCAGCGATGACAGATGGACCACCAGCGATGACTCCCGCGGCCCCGGGACCGCAGTCCGCCCAACCGCCGCCGACGCGCCGTCGACCCGGAGGCCGCACCGCCCGCATTCGTGGACAGGTGCTCGACGCGGTCCGCGTGGAGCTCGGCGAGCGCGGTTATGACGGGCTCACCATGGACGCCGTCGCCGCCCGCGCCGGCGTGCACCGCGCCACGGTCTACCGGCGCTGGGAGGACGTCGGCGGCCTGCTCGCCGACGTCCTCGACGCGGCGGGCGAGGACGACTGGCAGCCACCGGACACCGGCTCGCTGGAGGGCGACCTCGCCGCGCTGAACCGAGAGATCCTGGCGGGAATGACCGCGCAGCCGCCGGTCATGGCAGCCCTGATCGCCGCCTCGTTCCGCTCCGAGAAGGCCGCCAGCGCCCAACAGCGGCTCTGGGAGGACCGGTACGCCCGCTGCGAGGTCGTGGTCAGCCGGGCTGTCCGGCGCGGCGAGCTTCCGCCGCACACCGACGGCCGGCGACTGCTCATCGCCGCCACGGCACCGCTGTACCACCAACTCGTGCTCCTCCGCACGCCACCCGACCCGCACCTGCCCGACCACGCGGCCAGAACCGCGGCCCTCGCCGCAGCCGCCGGAGCCTTCGCCGAACCACCGGATCAGAAACGTTGACCAGGTCGGCTTCACCGTGTGGCCGAGAAGATCCGCAGAATGGAGTGCCGATGACCTGTGACGTCTTCCGCCATACCCGTAACCGGCCGACAAACCGTCGCAGGGCTGCCAGGGGCATGGCAGCGCTGCTCGTCGCCCTGGTCGCCCCCGCCGTGCAACCGGAGGCCGCGCTCGCGGGCGCAGACGCGGGCTCTCACGTGGAGGGCGCCCTCCCGGACGGCTCGACCTACGTGATGGACGTGCCGGCGAACTGGAACGGCACGGTACTGCTCTACAGCCACGGCTACGTGCCGGACAACTCACCGAACCCCGCTCGCAACGCGCCCAGCGACAACGTCCGCACCGCGTTGCTGACGGCCGGGTACGCGCAGATCGGATCCTCGTACCCGGAGACCGGCTGGGTCGCGGAGCGGGCGGTGCACGACCAGCTCGCCACGTTGGACACGTTCCAGGCGCAGTTCGGGCGGGCCCGGCGAACGATCGCCTGGGGCACGTCCATGGGCGGCATGATCACGACCGGGCTCGCCGAACGGTTCGGTGGCCGGTTCGACGGTGCCGTGGCCATGTGCGGACTCGAACAGGGCGCCGTGGCCAACTACAACAACGGCCTCGACACGATCTTCGCCCTCCGTACGCTGCTGGCGCCGGGCTCGACCACGCCGTTGGTACGCCTGCCTGACCAGGCCACGGCCCTCGCCTCGACCGCCGAACTGATCGCCGCCCTCGACGCGGCACAGGCGACCCCGCAGGGCCGCGCGCGCATCGCGCTGGCTGCGGCGCTGCGCAACACCCCGGGGTGGACCGACCCGGCGCGGCCGGAGCCGGACGCGGACGACCACGACACCGCTCAGCGCAACCAGTTCGAGATACTCCACCAGGTCATCACCATGACACTCACCTGGCGGCAGGACGCCGAAGAGCACGCCGGCGGCAATATGTCCTGGAACACCGGCGTTGACTACGCCCGCCTGTTGGCTCACTCGGCCGTCCGGCAGGAGGTCGAGGAGTTGTACGCGCGGTCGGGACTGTCGCTGCGCGATGATCTTGCCGCGCTGGCCGTCGCGCCGCGCATCACCGCCGACCCCGCGGCGGTCGCCTACATGAGCCGGAACATCTCCTTCACCGGCCGGATCACCGTGCCGATGATCAGCATCCACACCACCGGCGACCCGCTCGTTCCCGTGCAGGCCGAGCAGGCCTACGCCGAGGCGGTCAGCGATGCCGGTCGCTCGCCGCTGCTGCGCCAGGCGTACGTGCGTCGAGCCGGACACTGCACCTTCACCACTGGCGAGATGCTGGCGGCGCTTCGCGCCCTCGACCACAGGGTCGGCACGGGGCAGTGGCCCGACACCGCCCCCGTCGCGTTGAACCGCCTCGCGGCGGCCCTGGACCCCACGGCCACCCATGCCTACCTCAGCTACCGGCCTGATCCGTACCCCAGGCCGTTCCGTCTGACGTGCTGACGCTGACCAAGGGTGTCCGCCGGCCAACACGCTGACGGACAAAGGGCTCGAGTCCCTTCGAGCGCGCAAGATCAGCCAGGGCCTGAGCCGCAGCGCTGCGGCTCAGGCCCTTCGCTGTTTTCATCCCGCACGGACGATCGGTGGTGGGCGCGGTTGTCGGAGACGGGTTGGTTGCCGCCAGCGGGCGCTTGAACGGCGTCTTGACCTGCTCTCCTGGCCGGATTCGGGCAGCATGGACCGGTCGACTCCGGCGGCGGGCCAGTTCAGGCCGGCGGTGACGGCGTACGCACCGGGCCACTGAGCTCTCGCTTGTCGGCGGGCGCACCGAAACTACCGCCGGTCGGCCGAAACTATCGCTTGATAAACCCACGACTTTCTGAAAATCTGATAGTCGTCGATGAATGTGAACGCTAACACCGCCCCATCCCCGACCCCTGGGAGGTGCCCGCGTCGTCCCCCCGAGAGTCCACCGCCCGTAGCCACCACCACCGGACGGGCCGGACCACGCCCCCAAGCTCCAACGCCTGAGCGCACAACCCGGGCGACCCACATCCGAGCAGACGCCGGACGTGGAGTCGTGCCGGCGGGCGGGCCGTGGGCACCAGACGTCCCGGCCATCACCGCCCGGGCGACTTCCGTCGTCCGAACTGGGCCAGAAACCATCCCCGCCAACCTTGGAGGAAGCATGATCTCCCGGACCCGTCCCTCCGGGCATCGACTTCGAACGCTAACCGTTTCCGGAGCCTTCGCGATCGTCGCGGCCCTCGTCGTGTCGTTGCTGCCCAATCTCGCGCAGGCCGCCGAGTCCACGCTCGGTGCGGCTGCTGCCCAGTCCGGTCGGTACTTCGGTGCCGCCGTCGCGGGCGGAAAGCTCGGTGACAGTGCGTACACGACGATCTTGAACCGTGAGTTCAACAGCGTCACCGCCGAGAACGAGATGAAGATCGACGCGACCGAGCCGCAGCAGAACAACTTCACCTTCGGTAACGCCGACCGGATCGTCAACCACGCGTTGAGCCGGGGTTGGCAGGTGCGTGGGCACACCCTGGCCTGGCACGCGCAGCAGCCGGGCTGGATGCAGGGCATGGAGGGCAGCGCGCTGCGTTCGGCGATCCTGAATCACATCAACCGGGTGGCGAGTTACTACCGGGGCAAGGTGGTCGCCTGGGATGTGGTGAACGAGGCGTTCGAGGACGGCAACAGCGGTGCGCGTCGGAATTCCAACCTGCAGCGTACGGGTAACGACTGGATCGAGGCGGCGTTCCGGGCCGCGGATGCGGCGGACCCGGACGCGAAGCTCTGCTACAACGACTACAACACCGACAACTGGACCTGGGCCAAGACCCAGGCCGTCTACAACATGGTGCGCGACTTCAAGCAGCGCGGGGTGCCGATCGACTGCGTCGGTTTCCAGTCGCACTTCAACAGCGGCTCGCCGTACAACAGCAACTACCGCACCACGCTGTCGAGTTTTGCCGCCCTCGGGGTGGACGTGCAGATCACCGAGCTGGACATCGAGGGTTCCGGCACCACCCAGGCGAACACCTACCGCAACGTGGTGAACGACTGCCTCGCCGTCGCCCGTTGCAACGGCATCACGGTCTGGGGCGTACGCGACTGTGACTCGTGGCGTTCCAGCGGCACCCCGCTGCTGTTCGACTGCAACGGCACCAAGAAGGCCGCCTACACCGCCACCCTGGAGGCACTGAACAGCGCCGGCCCCGGGCCCACTCCCACGCCCACCACCCCCACCGCTTCGCCTACCGTGCCACCGACGGGTCCGCCCGGTTCTGCCAGTGAGATCGTCGGGGTGCAGTCGGGTCGGTGTGTCGACGTGCCGAACGCTTCTCGTACGAATGGCACCCGGGTGCAGC
>NZ_JBDPLT010000058.1:0-53666 GCF_039871775.1 Plantactinospora sp. B5E13 | reverse complement strand
TCGGTCAGCGCCTCCTCGCTCTGGCCGCTGTGATCTGGCACAACACCAACATCGGCGCACCCAACCCACGATCACTCATCGCGTACGACCATTGACCAGCAAAGATTTAGGACTCAATCATCTAGGTTTCTATATGCTCGGCCATCGCACCAGGAGTCGTCGCTCCACCATCCCCACGAGGCAGATCAAGTCCGGGCTACGCCTACGAACCCCCGCTTCGGTCGCAGGATCGGTGACGACGGGCCAGCCGACGCACCTGAGCGAAGGCTGGCTAAACAGCAGCGGTCACCGCCGTTGCCGGGCAGACTGCCCGCTCAGGGCTCCCGCATCCACGTTGCCGGATCGGTGATGAAGATTCCCTTGCCCTGGTGACGCCGGATCACCCGCAACGCCTCCAGCCGCGCGTACGACATCTGTACGGTGCCGTGACTGACGTCGTACTGCGCACGCAGCTCAGCAATCGAGGGCAGCTTGTCCCCCGGCTTCAGCCTCCCCGATCTGACGTCGGCGATGATCTCGTCGGCTATCCGCCAGTAATCCGGCATCTCAGGCATGGCGCTCCTTGCGTGGCACGCCAATTCGATCACATGACACCCCCACTCAACAAGCTGCATTGACTTATCTAGCTGTACTAGATATGTTTCCTGATGAGCCGCTCCTCGCGTGGCAACGAGATCGGCTCACCTGCGGTCGGGGCGGGTGCACACGTCCCGACCTTTCCTGGACTGCCCTGCTGTCGTACCGCCGAACGAGGCTGCGGTGGCAGGTGCCGGGCGGGCCGGTCACGGCCGGCAGGTGGACGGCCCGCCCTTCCAGTTCGGACCAGAGGGAGGTATTGGCAACCGCGCCCACCGCTCGACCCCGGGCAGCCCCGGCCCGAGACGGTACCCCCACGACGGGAAGGATCGAGGTGGCACAGATCTATCGAAGTGGTCACGCCTACGGCGGCGGCCAACCGGACCGCTGCCCCCGCTCGAGGTACGGACCCGCGAGTTCGCGCCGCGCCGACGCGGCATCGACCCAGCGGAGGTACGCGCCTTCCAGCGCAGACTGGCCGACGAGCTGGCCGCTACCCTGCAGGAGCTACGGATCGCCTGCCAGGAGAACGACCGGCTCAAGCGGGCGCTACGAGACTGGCATACCCAGCACGCCCGCCGGTGCGACCCGGAACAGCGGTCCCGGGGCAACACCGGCCGCTGGTAGCCGGCAATGCCCTCGCAATGGTGGTCGCCCCCGGACGGTCGACGTCAGCCAGCCGCCCCGATCACCCCTCCCCCACCGCCCGGACCGTCGCAATGGTGGTCGGCCCCGGAGGTCGACATCAGACCGTGATCGAGAAGGTGGTGTCGGCGCTGAGCCGGGACGGCCAGGGGCTTCGTCGCCGGATCGGCGTCGGAGGCTGCCCGCCGTTACGGGCCATCGACGGCCGACTAGGCTGCCGGGGTGGCGGACGGTGGCTTCCGGCTGAGTGTGGACTATGGCACGTCGCACACTGTGGCCGTGATGCGCTGGCCGGACGGGCGTACCCGTCCACTGTTGTTCGACGGTTCGCCGCTGCTCTCCTCGGCCACCTGCGTCGAGGACGGCGGCACGATCCTGTCCGGTCAGGACGCCACCGGCGCGGCCCGGCGGCGGCCGCACGGCTTCGAGCCGTATCCGAAGCGGCGCCTCGGCGAGAGCACTCTCTGGCTCGGTGACCGGGAGGTCGCCGTCAGCTCGCTGGTGGCCGCCACGTTGGCCCGGGTCGCAGACGAGGCCGCTCGGGTCGCGAGGCCGGGCGAGCCCGGATCGGTACTGCTTACCGTGCCCGCCACCTGGGGGCCGACCCTGCGGGCGCTGCTGGTGGCCGCCGCCGTCGAGGCCGGCCTGCCCGAGCCCCGGCTCGCCGCCGAGCCGGTCGCCGCCGCGAGCTACCTGGTGGGGGCCGGTGAACTGGCCGTGCCGGCCGGCGGTCACGTCGCCATCTACGACCTGGGCGCGGGCACCTTCGACGCGACCGTGGTCCGCCGCACCGCGACGGGCGGCTTCACCGTGCTGGCCACCGACGGGCTGTCGCAGACCGGCGGGCTGGATCTCGACGCGGCGCTCGTCGGCCACATCGGTCGGGTGCTGGCTGACCGCGACCCGGTCCGGTGGCGGCGGCTGACCGCACCCGACGACGACGCCGACCGCCGCGCCGCACTGGCCCTCTGGGACGAGGCCCGTCGGGCGAAAGAGAGCCTGAGCCGGACCTCGGTCGGTTACCTGCACGTCCCGCTCTTCGACGAGTCGGTGCCGGTCGGCCGGGAGGAGTTCGAACGTCTGGCCCGGGTGGTGCTGGACCGCACCGTCGAGGTGATGATAGCGGCGGTCCGCTCGGCCGGCACCGGAGCGGAACCGGCCACGGTCGTCCTGGTCGGGGGCGCGAGCCGGATCCCGCTGGCGGCCACCCTGCTGCACCGGGCCCTCGGGGTGGCGCCGATCGTCACCGAGCAGCCGGAACTCGTGGTCGCCGAGGGCGCCCTCGCGGTACCGCCGGACGACATGCTGCCGGCCGGCCCGGCCCCGGCACCACCCGCCCCGCCGCTCCCGGCACCGCTCCCCCCTGCGGCCACAGCACCGACTGGCCCGCCGGTCCCAGCACCAGCCGGAACGCCACCGCCCGCCTCAATGCCGACCGCCCCTCCGACGTCACCACCTCCGACCGGCTCTCCGGCGCCGGAGCCCAGCACGTCAGCCCCGGTACCGGTGCCGGGAGCCGACCCGTCGGCCGGCGTCCCGGGCCGGTCGGCGCCGTCCCGGGCACGCGGCCGGGTCCTGCTCGCCGGGGTACTCGTGCTGGCCGTGCTGGCCGTCGCCGTGGTGCTGCGCCCGTGGGACTGGCCCGGCGGTGGGGACGCCGGCCCCACGCCGGGCTCGCAGCCGACGCCGACCTTCGCCGACGGCACCACCATGCGAAGGTTGCAGGCAGCGGGGCGGATCGTGATCGGCAGCAGGTTCGACCTGCCCGGCACCGGTTACCGGGAACCCGACGGGACGATGTCGGGGTTCGACGTGGAGATCGCCCGGCTGATCGCCAGTGAACTCGGCCTCGACCCCGCCGGCGTGCAGTGGACGGAGGCTTCGTCGACGGACCGGGAGCAGCTCCTCGAGCAGGGCGCGGTCGATCTCGTCATCGCCACCTACACCATCACCGAGACCCGCGCCCACCGCGTCGCGTTCGCCGGGCCGTACCACCTGCCGGGGCAGCAACTGCTGGTACGCGCCGACGAGACCACGATCACCGGCCCGGAGTCGATACCGACCGGCCGCCGAATCTGCACCGTCACCGGTACTCCACACCGTAGCCGGCTCGAAGAGCAGCTCGGCCGGTCGTTGGCGACGACCTCGCTCGGCAGCTACCAGGAATGCGCCGAGGCGCTGCTGATGCGCGGGGTCGACGCGATCACCGGGGACGGGTCGGCCCTGGTGGGCCTGGTCGCCGGCAGCGACGCGGGATTCCGGCTGGTGGGCCGGGCATTCGACCCGCAGCCGTACGGGATCGGCCTGCGCAAGGATGACGAGCCCTTCCATGTGTGGCTCACCGAGACGTTGCGGCGGATCATCGCCGACGGTCGCTGGCGGGCCGCCTGGCGGCGCACCCTCGGCCAGTACGACAAGCAAGAGCCGACAATTCCTGAGGTCCGCTGAGTTCAGAGCGGTCTTCGCATCGTGCCCCAACGCGTCGATTCAACCCTCGTCACCGACGACGGGCCTGAGCCCGTACTCCACGTAGCCAGCGCCTGCGCCCACGATCACCACTGCATCCAGCCAGCAGCCGTCGACGCTGCCTTCCCCGACGACTTCCCACCTGAGCTCGCCCACGGCCGACACATCCGGGCCCTCAGGGGCGACTCAAAGCCGGTCCGAACCCGGTCGACCGCCGCGAGCGCGGTTCAGCCCACAAGCCGGGGACACTGAGTTTGGTCAGGTACCGGACCGCCGCGTTGACCGGGCGGGCCGGGCGGCGATCCAGGTCCGGGTCCGGCGGTAGCCGATCCCGAGCATCGTGGCGACGGCGACCGTCAACACGTACCACCAGAGGTCGCCGTCCCGGGTGGTCAGCTCGCCGTACCGGTTGGCGAGGAACCCGGTGAAGACCAGTACCGACAGCCCGCCGACCCAGGACACGGCTCGCAGGTCGGCGACCCGGGCCGCGAAGACGCCGGCCGCCAGGGCCATCACCACCAGTCGCGCCGGCAGCTCCCGGGGCGGGAACAGGGCCCCCGCCACGCAGGCGGCCAGCACGACAAACACCGATCCGACGCCGACGTTGATCCCGGTCGGCGTACGCCCCGCCCGGTCGGACTGCACCCCGGAGCCGGAACTGGACATCTCCCCCACCTCACTCCGACGCCCGACGGCACCGGGCGTCCACCCGGACCGGGGAAGGGCTCCGGCACACCGCCACCGACCCAGGTCAACGCAGGATCGGGCGGCCGCCAACCGGCCTTGACGCGTTCCCGACGGGGAGCGCCGGTTTCCGCACGTCCCGCCGACGGGCCGGCGACAGACCGCCGACGTGATGACGGGCCGGCAACAGACCGCCGTCCTGATGACGGGTCGGCGACAGACCGCCGACCCGGTGACAAACCGCCCACCGACCTGACGATCGGCCGCTGACCAGCGCAGCGCCGGACCGGTGACCCGCCCGGCCAGAAGGGCCGTATCGGCGGCATGGGGAAGCGGGCCGTCGCCGTAGCGGCGGCGTCAAGACCCCTGGCGGACCGACCGCCGCCAGGGCGACCGTCGTCGCCGTGACCACATCCGTCCGTTCTGCTGGAGGCGTCCGATGACCCTGGCGGAGATCCTTCCCTCCCTGCGCACCTCGCTGCGGACACCGCTGGAGGAGGTCTGGCCGGCCACCGCGTCCTGGGGCGCGCACGGTGACCTGTTCGTCGGTGGGGTCGGCCTGGCCGACGTGGCTGCCCGGTATGGCACCCCGACCTACCTGCTCGACGAGGGCGACGTACGGGCCCGCTGCCGCGACTACCTGGCCGCGTTCGGTCCGGACAACGTGGCGTACACGGCGAAGGCGCTGCTCAGTCGGGGTGTCGCCCGATGGGTGGCCGAGGAGGGGCTACGGCTCTACGTCGGTTCGGCGGGTGAGCTGCGGGTGGCGCTGGCGGCCGGCTTCCCCGCCGACCGGGTGGTGCTGTACGGCAGCGCGAAAACCCCCGAGGACCTGGTCGCGGCGTACGCGGTCGGGGTCGGCACGATCGTCGTCGAGTCGGTCGGGGAGATCACCCGGCTCGCCGCGACCGCTCCGCCCGGCCAGCGGGTGCTGCTGCGGGTGATCGGGGCGACCGATCCGGCCGACGGCGTCGACCGTCGCTTCGGGCTGCGGATCGCCTCCGGGGACGCGGCGGCGGCGGTGGCCCGGATCGTCGCCCAGCCCCGGTTGACCCTGGTCGGGGTGGACTGCTCGGTCGGCCACCAGGTCAGCCGGTTCAACCGGTACGAACACGAACTGCACGTGGTGCTGGACTTCCTGGCCTCGATGCGGGCCCGGCACGGTGTCTCGGTGACCGAGTTGAACCTCGGCGGCGGGCACGCGGTCGCCTACTCCGGTGGTGATCCCAGCCTGGCCCTGGCCGCCTTCGCCGGACGGATCCGGGGTGTGCTGCGGCTGGTCGCGGAACGCCACGAGCTGCCGGTGCCCCGGCTGACCGTCTCGCCGGGCCGGGCGATCGTGTCCCGGGCCGGGGTCACCCTCTACCACGTCGTCTCGGTGACCCGGGACCAGGACGGACGCGGCCTCGTCGCGGTCGACGGCGGGATGACCGACTGCCCGACGGGCGCGCTCTGCGGTGCCCGGCACAGCGCGGTGCTGGTCGGGCGCCCCAGCTCCGCCCCGTCGGTGCCGACCTGCGTCGTGGGCCGGCACAACGACGTCGACGACGTGGTCGTACCGACCCTGGCGCTGCCCTCCGACGTACGCCCCGGTGATCTGCTCGCGGTGGCCGGCACCGGTGCCTACCACCACAGCCGGGCGTCCAACTACCACCTGGTCGGCCGGCCGCCGCTGCTCGCGGTCCGCGACGGCCGGGTCAACACCCTGGTACGCCGGGAGTCTCCGGAGGATCTGCTCCGCCGTGACGTGGACGAGCCGGGCTGCTGCTGACCACGGGTCCCCGGCGGCCGGGCGCGGCCTGTCGGGCCGCCCGCCACGTGTGGTGGGCGGCCCGTGGCCGTCAGGGGAGGTACCGCACCTCGGGGAAGGCCCGGCTCGGACCGTCGAGTAGCCGGCTCCGGATGCCGCGGAGATGACGGTCGAAGAAGGCCAGCGGGTAGGCCTGCTGGATCCGGGTCGCGCGGGCCGGGTCCAGCGTGCCGATCCAGCCCTCGAGCTCCTCGTCAGTCCAGCCCATCAGCCTCGCCAGCTGCGGGATCAGCGACTGGTGGTCGCAGTAGGCGCCGTGCCGGGCACCCTCGGCCTGCACGTTGAGCCGCCATCCGCGCAGGAGTTGCCAGAACTCCTCGACGGGTGGGGCGTCGACCCGGTTGAAGTCTGTGCGGTCATCAGCATGAACGGCCGGTCCAGGGCTGCGGGCCGTGGTCCCGACTCCATCGGGCCGTCGAAGCTGAGACCGGCCCGCACCCGGCTGTCCACGTTCATGACCAGGGCGGCGGCGGTGGCGCCCTTCGAGAAGCCGTACACGCCGACGTGGCGCAGGTCGAGGGCGGCGGCCAGGCCGGCGGGCAGCGGAAGGTGTCCGGGGTTGCGGCCGGCGGCGATCTTCTCGAGGCGGTCGAGAACAAAAAGGATGTCGTCGGCGTGGGTCCAGGGTGTGGTCGACTCGTCGTCGGGGACGGCGAGCCGGCCGTCGGGGAACTCGACGTAGGCGTCGTGGGGGTGGTCGACGGTGGCCACGACGTAGCCGTGGCTGACCAGTTCCTGCGCCACGACGGTGGCCTCGGAGCGGTGGCCGTTGGCGCCGTGCGAGAACAGGATCACGGGGTAGCGGCCGGGGCGCACCGGCGCGCCGTCGCGGCCCGACGTGAGTGGTCCCGCCGCCACGTCGGGGTCGAAGCCGTTGTCCTCGAGGAGTGCCCGCAACGGCGCGGCCGGCATCCACGGCGTTCGCGGATAGTGCCGGGCGCCGGGCGTGGCCGGGTACCAGACGCTGGCCATCGTGCTGCGGTCGGCGAGGTGCAGCGACACGGTACCGACCGGATGCGGGCCGGTGGGTGCGGGCAACGTGAGCCGGACCGGGGCGGCCGTCACCCGGCTGGCACCGGCAGCCGTGGCGAGCGGGACGGCCAGGCCGGCGGCGAGCAGGCTGCGGCGGGTCAGGGGCATTTGTCCTCCGTGGTGGTTTCGACGCGGGCGATCAGCACCTTGAGCCGGCGGATTTCCTCGGCGAGGGCGGTGTTGCCGGCGGGGGTGAGGGTGATCCAGGTGCGGCCACGTTTGCCCTCGTAGCCCTTCTCGATGTCGATCAGACCGGCCGTCTCCAGCACGCTCAGGTGCTTGGAGAGGTTGCCGGCGGTCAGGTCGAGCTGGATACGCAGGTAGCCGAACTCGACGCGCCGTGCCTCGTGCGCGATGGCGAGGATGCCCAGCCGCACCCTCTGGTGCACGACCTCGTCGAGGCCGGTGGCCGGGTGGTCGGACGGGTCCGGGGTGTCGGTCGCGGCGGTCACCGCCGCCTCCGGCGGGCCACCGAGAAGCCGATCCCGCCGGCCAGGAGCACCGTGCCGGTGATGAGCTGGGGCGTCGTCATCGACAGCCGGAGCTGGGTGTCCGCCGCCGACATGAACGACAGGAGTGCCCAGTCCGGCGGTACGGCGCCCTCGGTCGTCGGCAGCACCAGCAGCACCAGCGCCAGGTAGCCCAGGGTGAACAGCAGCAGCGGGACGTTGCGTTCCAGGCGGGCCAGCACGAGCAGCGCAAGACCGATCAGGCCCCACGGGGCGATCAGCCGGTCCAGCACGATCCACCAGAACGGCGACGGACCGCCCCCGAACGGCGGGTGGCTCGGGAGGTAGAGCGCCGCCGCCACATACGCCGTGGTGAGGACGCCGGCAGTCACGGCACCGGTGATCGCGTACGGCAGCACGCGGGCCCCCAGCCCTTGCGCCCGGGCGGCCCGCACGTAGCTGACCGCGATCGCCGCGTAGCCGAGCAGGAGTGCCGGCGGCCAGTAGTAGAGCAGGCCGCGCCGCGCGAACATGCAGCCGTCGGCTTCGCACCGCACCATCATGAAGAGCCAGTCGAACGGGATGGCCAAGAAGGTCGCCGCGGCCAGCACCAGCAACGCGACCCAGGTCAGGCGCTGGTCGCGGCGCACGCGGCCGGCGAGGATGCGCATGTCGGAGAGGAGGCGGCGGGGGTCGTCGCCGGCCGACACCGAGTCAGTGGTCATAGCAATAGGTTTCCACAGCAAACCTATTTGCACTACCCCCAACTTGGCGAAACACAGTTCAACCCAGACCTGCCCCGATGGACCCAGCCGTCGACGCGGCCGCGCGCCGGGCCGGCCAGAGCCGGAGCACGCTGGCGAGCAGCAGCCCGACGCCGGTGGTCGCGGTGACGGCGGCCACCACGTCGATGAGGTAGTGCTCGCCGAGCAACACCCGACTGGCCGACACCAGCAGCACCGCGCCGACCGCGACCGTCAGCACCGGTCGGCGCCATCCCGGACCCAGCCGCCAGGCGAGCAGTACCGCAGTGAGCGCGGCGGCGGTCACCACCACCGCGTGGCCGCTCGGATAGGTCCAGTCCGCCGCCGCGACCGGCGGGCCGGGTCGCTGGAAGACGACCTGCAGCAGCAGGGCGCTCGCGGAACCGAGCAGCAGGAGCAGGTGCCGGGCGAGTGGTCCGGCCGCCCGCCGCCGATCCCGCCAGAGCAGCCGGCCGGCGACCACCAGCAGCAGGGCCAACGCCGCCAGGGTGCCGACGCCGCTGACCACGGTGGCCACCGCCGCCACGGGCACGCCCGGATCGGCGTACAGGTGACTCAGCAGCCAGGCGTCCAACGGTGGGACGTCGTCACCGAGCAGCACGCCGACCAACGACACCGTGGCGGGGCCGGCGGCCCCGCCCAGAAGCACAACACGGCGGTCGGCAGGCGGACCGGCCGGAACGAGGTCAGGACTGATCGACATACCGACAGTCTGGGAGTTCCGCCGGCCGCCCGACCTCCGTCGACGCCCTGAGATCCCCCGGATACCCCGCCCCCTGATGGCCGACGTACCCCCGGGGCCGGCCGCCGCAGACCGCTATCGTGGCGGAAATCGTCAAGACGGCGTCATTGCCGCCGGCTCCGATCCGCCGCGACCATGGGTGCATGAACCGCCGCCGGATCGTCTTCGTGCTCTTCCCCGGATTCCAGGTCCTCGACCTGACCGGCCCGCACGAGGTGTTCACGCAGGCCGAACGGCTCACGCCCGGCTACACGCTGGAGACCGTGACGGCGACCGGCGAACCGGTCACGTCCAGTGGTGGCCTGACCTTCACCCCGACCAGCGGCATCGGGGCGGGCGACGGCGAGCCGATCGACACCCTGATCACGGTCGGCGGGCCGGGTCGGGCGCGGGCGTGCGCCGACCGGCGGCTGGTCGACTGGGTCGGCACGGCCGCCGCCTGCTCCCGGCGGATCGCCGCCGTCTGCACCGGCGCGTTCCTGCTCGCCGAGGCGGGGCTGCTCGACGGCCGGCGCGCGGTCACCCACTGGGCGAGCTGCGCCGAACTCGCCCAACGGTATCCGGCGGTCACCGTCGAAGCCGACCCGATCTTCGTCCGGGACGGTACGGTCTGGACCTCGGCCGGCGTCACCGCCGGCCTCGATCTCGCCCTCGCGCTCGTGGAGGCGGACCGGGGTGCCGAGACGTCCCGGACGATCGCCCGGCGCCTCGTCATGTTCGTGCAACGCCCCGGCGGTCAGACCCAGTTCAGCACCCAGCTCGCCGCGCAGCGTCCGAGCCGTACGTCGCTGCGCGACGTGCAGACCTGGATCGCCGAACACCTCGCCGACGATCTCGGCGTGCCGGTGCTGGCCGCCCGGGCCGGCATGAGTGAACGGCACTTCACCCGGGTCTTCGCCGCGCAGACCGGGCAGACCCCGGCCGCGTACGTCGAAGCGGCCCGCGTCGAGGCGGCCCGACGACTGCTGGAGAGCACCGACGGCACCGGCGAGACGATCGCCCGGCGCTGCGGCTTCGGCACCGTCGAGACGATGCACCGCTGCTTCAAACGGACCGTCGGGGTCACGCCCGGCCGCTACCGGCAACACTTCGCCGACCGAGGAGAACTCTGATGCGCATCGTCATCCCGCTGTTCGAGCGGTTCACCGCCCTCGACGCGGTCGGCCCGTACGACGTACTCAACCACCTGCCCGGCGCCAAGGTGGTGCTCGCGGCGGCCGACGCGGGTCCGGTCCGGGACGGCGCCGGCCGGCTCGCGCTCACCGCGGACGCGGCGCTGGCCGACATCACCGCCTGTGACGTGCTGGTGGTGCCCGGCGGCCCCGGTGCCCGCGACTACCCGGCCGACGGCCCGCTGCTGGACTGGCTCCGCCGGATCCACCCGGGCACCCGGTGGACCACCTCGGTCTGCACCGGTTCGCTGCTGCTCGGCGCCGCCGGGTTGTTGACCGGACGCACCGCCACCACCCACTGGGCCCGGACCGGGCAGCTGGCGTCGTACGGCGCGACGTACACCCCGAAACGGGTGGTCGTCGACGGCAAGCTGATCACCGCCGCCGGTGTCTCGGCCGGGCTCGACATGGCGCTCACCCTGGTCGCACGCCTCGCCGACCGACTCACCGCCGAAGCCATCCAGCTCCTGATCGAGTACGACCCGCAACCGCCCTTCGACGCCGGGTCCCTGGCGAAGGCGTCCCCGGCGGCCCGGGAGCGACTCAGGACTCTCTGACCGCCGCGCCGACGCCCCGGTCCGCCAACCGAGGCGGGCGACCGCGAGGGTACGGATGCCGGGCACGAAGGTTGCCGATCAACCGGCGGCGCCGTCGCCGGTGAAACCCTGCTGAAAGGGCGATGAAGACTCGTCTCGATAGCGTCGCGCCGACATCCGGATCCGATCAGCCGCGGAGGTAGGCGATGAGACGTGGACGCACGATCGTCGGGACACTCGGCGTCGCCGTGGGCATGCTGGTTCTTGCCCTGGCCGGCGCCCCGGCACAGGCGGCCCCGACGTCCCCGGTGACGGACTCGACCGTCATGGCCGCGTCGCCGGGTATCTCGCCGGCCGCCGAGCGGGTCACGCACGTCGGCCGGTACGACTTCGCGGACCACCCCTGTCCGCTCGGCCGGGCCTGCCTGGCCGTCTGGGACGACACCGTCAGTCAGTGGAAGGTCTTCCACCTGTACCGGTGCGGCGTGTACACGCTGTCGAACTGGTACGACCTGGGGGCGATGAAGAACAACCAGACCGGCAACGCCGCGGTGCGGACCTACGGATCCGGCGGTGGCCCGATCAGGACGTACCCGCCGAACGGCAACAACATCTACGAGGTCGACTGGTATCCGGTGTGGACAGTCAGGCCCTGCTGATCCCGGCCGGCGTCGGCGGTGGCGGTGGTCGCCCTGCTCGTCGTGGCTGACCGACGTTTCCGCCCGGCGACCGACCCTCTGCGGGCCGGCCCGGCCGTACGGTGCCCCGCCGGAGTCACCCCGATGTGCGGATGTCGTCGAGTTCGGTCTGCCCCTCGCTGGCGCGGTCGGGCAGGAGCAGCAGCGTGACGGCCCGTTCCAGCCGGGCACCGATGCGTTCCCAGCCCCGTACGGCGGTGCGCAGCACATCCCGGTCGCCGGTGAGCCTGCCTGGCCCGGGCCCGGGCCAGGCAGGCTGCCGCCCAGGCGTTGTCGGCGCCCGCCGGTTCGGCCCGGGTGAGCAGGTCCGCCGCGTCGGGCAGTTCGGCGACCACGGCGGCGATCGGCACCGGCCTGCCGGTGTTCGGCCACTCGGGTGACTACCAGCGGCTCGACCTGGTCAACGCACAGGCGTTCGATTGCGGCATCATCGCCCTGCACTACGCGCCCAAGCGGTCCTGAACCTGGTCCGCCGACCGCGACGCCGGGTCGGTTGGTCCGGCGTCGCGGTCGGGACCCGCTCAGCCTCGCCCGAGCGAGGCGGGCGGAATCCCGGTGTACGCCCAGTGCGCCAGGGCCGTCCGGTCGAGCAGGACGATGTCGAGTTCCCGGGCGAGTTGCTGTCCGTCGCCAGCGGTGAACGAGCCGTTGGTCACGATCGCGCAGATGTCTCCCCGGTGGATGCTGCGGCAGGTGCCGGCGAAGCGCTGGATCGCGGCGCTGCCCACCCGGTTCGTCGGGCTGTGCCGCTTGCACTGCAACACGAGCCGCCGGTTGTCGGGGGTGGTCGCGACGATGTCCGCGCCCCGGTCGCCGGCCCGACCGCTGACCGTCACTCCCGAGAATCCGGAACGGGTGAGCAGCGCGGCCACCCACTGTTCGAACTGCGGACCGGTCATCGTGTCGGTGACCTCGACGTGCAGCGCCCGCGCCTGCTCCTCCGCCCGCTGGCGCTGGTTGGCCCGGACAACCAGGGTCAGCACGCCAGCTCCGGCGGCCAGCAGCCCGACCAGGATGACAACCGACCAGATCGGATGTCGCCGGACGAACTCGGTGACCAGCCACAGCGCCACCAGCAGGGCCAGACCGGCAAGCCACCAACCGGACCGGTCGGGGGTGGACCGGGCCGCCGGACGGCGGCGCGATACCCGGGGCGCCCGCCGGAGGCGGGAGGTGGTCGCACGTCGGGTGCGCTGGTGGCCCCTGACCCGGGTGCCGTCGCGTCGTCGGTACGAACGCACTCGAGACATCGAAACTCCTGTAACGAGAGGGTGCCCCAGTGTGACATTCGCGTACGACAATCCTGTCGTCCGCCAAGGTGGCAAGATCAGTTGGATCATCGGCGACAGGCGAGGAGGCAGGGTGGCGAACCGGTTCCTGCATCTGGTCCGGCACGGCGAGGCGACCGCCGACGGCAGGCTCACCGAACGGGGTGAGCAGCAGGCCCGGCTGGTGGGCCGGCGGCTGGCCGGGCTGCCGATCACCACGATCCAGCACAGCCCGCTCCCCCGGGCGGTCCGCACCACCCAACTGATCAGCGAGTGCCTGCCCGAGGTGCCGGTACAGGTGTCGGAGCTGCTGGACGACCACGTTCCGCCGGTACCCGACCCGCAGTCGCTTCCCGACGTCTACCTCCGGTTCCTCGACGGCGTGACCGCCGAGGAGTACGCCGTCGGAGCACGGCTCGCCGAGGCGGCGATCGCCCGGTACGCGGTGCCTGCCGAGGTCGACACCCACGACCTGGTCGTCACCCACAACTTCCAGATCGGCTGGTTCGTCCGGCACGCCCTGCACGCCCCCGGCTGGCGCTGGTTCGGCCTTAACCAGGGCAACTGCGCCCTGACCACGATCCTCTACCGTTCCGACCGCCCCCGGCCCTGGTGCTCTTCAACGACATGGGGCACCTGCCGCCGGAACTGCGCTGGACCGGCTTTCCGGCGGACCAGCACG
Source organism: Plantactinospora sp. B5E13 (assembly GCF_039871775.1). Taxonomy (NCBI): domain Bacteria; kingdom Bacillati; phylum Actinomycetota; class Actinomycetes; order Micromonosporales; family Micromonosporaceae; genus Plantactinospora; species Plantactinospora sp. B5E13. The sequence continues at coordinate 40,142 of NZ_JBDPLT010000058.1, read as the reverse complement.
TCTGACCAGCCCGGTGCCCCGGTCAGCCCGGTCCACGCACCTGTCGGTCAACCCGACACCGACCGGACGGGCCCTTGCCATACTGGCCCGATGATCGCCCCGGTGCTGCAGACCGCCGTGTACGTCCGCTCCCCCGACCAGACGCAGGTCCTGCTGATCCATCGAAACAAGCGCCCGCAGGACGTCCACCACGGCAAGTACCTGAGCCTCGGCGGTCACGTGGAGCCCGGCGAGGACGTGCTGACCGGCGCCCGCCGCGAGGTCTACGAGGAATCCGGCCTGGTCACCGCCGACCTGGCGCTACGCGGCACGATGCTCTGGACCGGTTTCGGCCCTCGACGGCTGGACCTGCTGTGTTTCGTCTTCCGAGCGGACAGCTTCGACGGTACGCCGCACCTCGGCAATCACGAGGGCACCCTCGAGTGGGTACCGATCAACGACATGCACAGCAGGCCGATGTGGGACAGCGACCATCTCTGGCTGCCGATGGTCTTCGACGCCGATCCCCGACCGTTCCACGGCGTCATGCCGTACGACGGCGACCGGATGCTCGACTGGTCCTACCAGCGCTGATCGCGAACCCGGTACGTCCGACGGCACGACCGCCGCGACGGTCCCAGGGGACACCGGCCGCCGGGACCGGCACCCGAGCGGTTGATCCGGCACGACCGCGAGGGGCAGCGCACGCTCCGTACCGGTTCCTATGCTCCGAGGCATGGATCTGAAGAAGCGGACGGCCCTGTTGTCGAAGACCCGGGGCTGTGTGCTCGGCCTTCTCCTCGGTGACGCGTTGGGCGGGAGCGGCGGCACTGTCCCGATCAGCGGCGCGGTGCCGGCGACCAGCGCCGGCCAGCTCGTCTGTTTCGCCATCGAGGGCCTGATCCGGTTCAGCGTGCGGGGCAGTCATCGGGGGATCTCCAGCATGCCGGGTGTGGTCTGGCACGCGTACCACCGGTGGGGCGCCCTACAGGGTGTCAAGGACATCAAGCGCTGGCGGGATCGGGAGTGGCCGGACGGCTGGCTGGCGGACCTCTCCATCCTCGGCCACGGACGGGGCACCGCACCATCCATCGCGACGGTGATGCGGGGCGGGGAGATGGGCACCGTCAAGGAGCCGGTCGGTACCAGCGTCGACGCGTACGGGCTTGTCCTCAGCCTGCCGGTCGGGGTGATGTCCCTGCTCAGACCCGCCATGCGCGGCGAGTTCGCCGCCGACGTCGCAGCGCTGACCCACGGGCCGGAGGCGATCGAGGCAGCCCACCTCGCCGGCGCGATCGTCTACCAGCTCACCGAGGAACCGGAGCAGGAGCAGGACGTGGAAGCGAGCCAACGACGAGCGCGGAGCCCGGCGTCGACAGTGGACATACCGGCGGCGGTGCGGACGACTCTGGAGACCTGTGCCGAGGAGGCCGGCGGTGCGGCCGGGCAGGCCCTGGAACAGGCGTTGGCCGCGGCCGCGTCCCGACCCGCCGACCCTGCCGAACTGGCCCGGCTCGTACCCGACGACCGGGCGGTCTCCGCGCTGGCCGGCGGTGTCTATCTCGCCTGCTCGCTACGAGATCCACACGGGATCTTCGAGGCGCTGCTGCTCGCCGCCTCGGTCGGGCAGGGCGGGCACGTGGCCCGGGTCACCGGCGCGCTCCTCGGTACGGCGTACGGCGCCGACCTGCTGCCCGCCAACCGGATCGCCCGGTTGGAACTGGCCTGGGTGGCCGACACCCTGGCCCGGGACCTGCTCGCCGAACGACTCGACTCCCCGTCCGGCGGCGAGTACATCGACGGACCCGACCCGTACTGGTACCGCCGCTATCCGGGCTGGTGAGCCGACCATCGGGCGTGGGCCTGCCGGGTAACCGCCTCGGCGGTACGGCTCCGGGCCGGGCGGTGGCGCGAGGGTCGGCCACCGCCCGCGCCCCGGGCCGGAAGGTGCGCTGGTGACGGGGTCAGCAGGGTTCATGAAAGGGTCAGGACCGCCACGTCGAGGAGCCGCTCCAGGGTGGACCGGGTCGGCAGGTGGGACAGCAGGTGCGTGACGCTGCGGTCCGCGTACCGTCGATCCTCCGGGTCACCGGCGGCCAGGGCGTAATCGACCTGCCCGGAGACGTAGTTCACCAGGCTGGTGACCGCTCCCCGGAACATGGTGAGATCCAGGTCCGGAAGGGTGCCGGCGGTTTCGCGGTACCCGTCGACCAGGGCTCGCGCCCCGACGGTGTTCACCGCGCCGCCGGGCTCGACGGTCCAGTCCAGCAGGCCGTTGGCGAGTTCCCAGCTCGGTGGCTGGCCTCCGGCGTGTTCCCACCCGGTGACCACGAGCCGACCGTTCGCGCCCCGCCGTACGCTCGCCGGGCCCAGCGTGTTGTGACACAGCACCGGTGCCGGCGGTGCCGGGGCGTCCGCCCCGATCAGCTCCAGGTCCACCAGGGTGGGCACCGCCGCGGCGAGCAGGGGCGCCCACCCGGCGGAGCGCCCCGTCGCCGTGGCCGCGACTTCCGGCCACTCCACCCCGCTCAACCGTGTCCCGTGCCAGGGGCTGATCCGGTCCACCGGCAGGGCGAGTCCGTGGATCGTGGCGAGGATCGCGCCCACCTCGCGGGTCACCGTCGCGCTCGCCGGGGCCGACAGCGGCGGCCCGGAGTGCAGCCACTCGGAGACCCGCCAGCGGTGTCCCTCGACGGTCTCCACGATCCGGCCCGACCGGCTGCGCACCGGAGTCGGCAGCAGTACGCCGGCGGCGGCTACCGCTTCCTGCAGTCGGACGTCGGTTTCGGCGTCGACGATCGGCCACCAGGTGTCCATCGTCCGGACCGCCCAGCGGCCACGGTCCGTCTCCAGCGACCACTGCCGGCCCATGTCGTCGGGGCGGGCCAGCGCCCGCATCTCGCCGACCACCTCGCCGAGCCGGTAGCGGTCGGCGAGCGCGCGGGCGAGCGCCGGGGCGGCGACGTCGGACCGGCCGCGCCGACGGTCGACCTCCGCCTTCAGTGCGGTCCAGGTACGGAAGCCGTACTGGCGGGCCAGCGATGCCTGCGCGTCGGCCAGTGACGCGGTCGGTTCGACGTCCCGCAGTCCGGCCAGCAGGTCCTTGGCCTGCTGACGCAGGTGGTCGAGATGGGGGTTGTCGGGCAGCGTTTTCACGGAGCACCTCGCTCTACGCCCGGACTCGCACGGGCGGATCAGAGCTTCGGCATCCGTCGCTCACCTCGGAGGCGAGGGGTGGCTTCAAGCCTTCCGGCGAGTCTCGGCGCGATCCCCACGCGCTACGGACGAGGGTAGCCCGTGGTCACCGACCACTGTCAAGTGCTCGCCTCGGACCCGTTGGCCCCCACCAGCCGTTCGCACCACGATCGGCTGGTGGGGGCCAACCTGCCAGCTGGCCCACCCGGGGCTCATGGCGCTCGTCGACGCGCGCGGATCCAGGTCAGCCCTTCACCGCGCCCGCGGTGAGCCCTTCGGTCAGGAAGCGCTGCCCGAAGGCGTACATGACCACCACGGGGATGCTGACGAGCAGCGACGCCGCGGCGAGCTGCCCCTGCGGTACGACGTCCCCGGTGATCATCGACTGCATCCCCACCGGGAGCGTCTTGTACTCGTCCTTGGTGATGAACACGAAGGCGAAGAGGAACTCGTTCCAGGCGTTGGTCAGGGTGAACAGCGCCACCGCCAGCAGGCCCGGCTTGGCCAGCGGCAGCATCACCCGGCGGAACGCCTGGAAACGGGTGCAGCCGTCGACCAGCGCGGCCTCCTCCAGCTCGACGGGAATCGACGCGAAGTACCCGGTCAGCAGCCACGTGGCGAACGGAAGCGTGAAGGTCGGGTACGTCACCACCAGCGACCACAACGAGTCGGTGAGCCGCGCCTCGATGAGCAGCTGGTACAGCGGGATGAACAGCAGCGCCCCCGGCATCACGTAGGTGATCAGCACCGTGACGGTGAACCCCTGCGCCCCTCGGAACCGCAGCCGGGCCAGCGCGTAGCCCGCCAGGGCGGCACAGACCAGTGCCACCACGGTGGACGCCAGGGACACCAGCACCGTGTTGAGGTACCAGCGCCCGAAGGGCTTGGTGGCGAAAAGGTCGGTGAACTGCTGCAGGGTCCACGGGGTCGGCCACAGGTCGTCGTTGCGCATGACGATCTGACCCTCGGACTTGAAGGCCGTGACGACGATCCAGTACAGCGGGACCAGGACAAAAACGAGCAGCGCGGCGAGCGCGAGACCGGACGCCAGGCCCGACATCAGGGACGACGCCCGGCGGTGTCCGCCGGACTGGAACGCCGAGACCACCCGGCCGACACCCGCCGCGACCAGCAGGATCACCCCGAGGACGACCGCCGCCTTCCAGATGATGTGTGGCGACGCCCAGGCCAGCGCAGCGGTGAGCACCAGGGCGACGACCCACGGCAGCGCCGTCCGCGCTTTCGACGTCGACCCCGCCGTCCGCCCTTCCGACGTCGACTCCGCCGTTCCCGCCTTGCGCTCGGTCCGTCCCGGCCGCGCCTTCCGGATACGTCGGGTCGGCGCGGTGCCGACGTCCCGGTACATCAGCCGGACCAGGAGGTACACCAGCCCGCCGATGACCGGCAGCATGACGAGCGTGACCGCCGCTCCCGCGCCGTACTGCAGTTGCAGGATCGCCTTCGAGTAGGCGACCAGCACGTACGGCGCGGTCGCGTCGCCCGGACCGCCCTGGGTCAGCAACCAGATGAGGTCGAAGTTGTTGAACGTCCAGATCGACGAGAGGGTCACCGTCACGGTGATCACGTGACGCAGTCCCGGCAGCGTCACGTGGACGAACCGACGCCACGGCGAGGCACCGTCGACGGTCGCCGCCTCGTACAGGTCTGCCGGGATGGCCTTCAACCCCGCGAGGAACGCGACGGTGAAGAACGGCACCCCCTTCCAGACGTTGACCATGATCACCGACGGCATCGCCAACTCGGCGTCGGACAGCCAGCCCGCGGGCCAGCTGTCGACCAGATGCAGGGAGGCCAGCAGCGGCCCGATCCCCGACTCGGTGAGCAGCATGTTGACGCTGCCGAAGATCGGGTCGAGCAGCGACCGCCAGCTGAACGCCGTGACCACCGTCGGCACCACCCACGGCAACAGCAGCAGCCCGGCCAACACGGCCCGCCCACGGCGCAGGTGGTGCAACAGCAGGGCGGCGGACAGCCCCAGTACGACCTTGAACACCTCGGCGTACGCGGTGAAGACGAACGAGTTCACCACGCCCGTACGGAACTGGTCGTCGTCGGCCAGGGCGAAGTAGTTCGCCAGACCGACGAACACGCTCTGCTGCCCGTGCCGTTCCGTCGTGCTGGTGACGACCGACCAGACGATCGGCACGAGCACGAGCCCGCCGACCAGTATGGCGGTGGGCGACAGGAACAGTGCCGCCAGCCGCCAGTCGCGACCCAGCCTCCGCCGGGTCACGCTGAGAGAGCCGGACCCCGGTGGCGGGGTTGCCGCCTTCGCCGGGGCCGGCGCTGGACGGACCGTCACTGTGGCAGCCCCTGCTGGGTGAAGATCTGCACCATCTTCTCGTGGGCGTCCTGTACGGCCTGCGCGGGCGCCGTACCCTGGATGACCTGCTGCATCATGTCGGTGAGGACGTAGGCCCCGACGGCGGCCTGCTGGCCCGCGCTGGCCTTCTGCGGGAAGTTCAGACCGTTCTTCGTCTTCAGCGGCAGCGACAGTTCGGTGATCTTGCGCATGATGGGGAACGCCGGGTCCCCGCTGGTGAAGAACGGGTCGGCGTCCCAGACCTTCTCCCAGGCGGGCAGCGCCAGGCCGGGCGCCTCCTGCGCCACCCCGAGCAGGGCGGGCGCACTGACCAGGTACTGCGCCAGCAGCTTGGCGAGCGGTGCGTTCTTGGCGCCCTTGAAGATGACGAAGGCCTGGGACTGTCCAAGCAGCAGCGGGTTGTCGGTGGCCGGCCCGATGCAGTCGGAGAAAACGTGGGTGTTGTCGTACACGGGGTTCTTCTTGGTCCTGGAGTCCGCGTAGACGCTGAGCTGGTTGCGGGTGTAGCCGAGGATCCCGGCGAGCCAGTTCTCGTTGTTGCTCGAGTCGGTCCAGGCGGCCACCCCGGGCGGCAGCATCGGCTTGTACTTGGGGTTGGTGTAGATGTCACCGAGGAAGGTCACCGCCTGAACCGTCTCCGGCGAGTTGAACATGACCTTCCTGCCGTCGTTGGAGGCGATCGCCCCGCCGTACGAGTTGATCAGCGCCTCGATCATGCCGTTGGCGTCACCGGACCGGTTCACGGTCATGCCCCAACCGAACCGGCGCTTGGCCGGATCGGAGATCTCCAGGCACAGGTCCCGCAGCTCTTCCCAGCTGTAGATGTCCTTCGGGGCGATGCCCTTGTCCTGCATCCAGTCCTTGCGCAGGAACGACCCGATCCCGATGAAGTGGTAGGGGATGGCGAACCACTTGCCGTCGAAGACGCAGAAGTTCTTGGACTCCGCGGTGGGCTCGCCGTACTTCGCGGTCAGCGCCTGGACGACGTCCGTCACGTCCTCCAGGTCGCCCAGCGCCTGGAACTGCGCGACGAACCGCGAGTCGGTCATGAACGCGAGGTCACGCGCCACGCCACCTTCGACCTCGGCATGGATCTTGGCCACCACGTCACCGGCGTCGGCCTGGACCAGGCTGTTCTCGATCTTCGTACCGGTGCTGTCGGCGAACTTCTTGATCGAGCTGTCGAGCGCCGCGTTCGCCGCCTCCGAGTACAGCTTCTGCGACAACATCCCCATCGAGGAGCCCTTCAACGACGCCGCGGCGTCGATCAGCTCCTTCGGAACCTCGGCCTGCACCCGGGGAGTCGACGGCGTACTGTCTCCGCACCCAGCCAGACCGGCCGCGCCGAGCAGCCCCACCCCCATGCCCAGAAAGCCGCGCCGGGACCACAACGGGTTGCCCTCCATGACCATCCCCCTCCTTCGTCTCGTCTCACCGCTGAACGTCGAAAGGGGGCCGGGAGGCTTGTCGCCTTCCCTGTGTACGCCTGAGGACGGCGCACGAGGACGGATTGTGTGGTGGTCGCAGCCCCCCTGCCGCGCAGTCATCGGGAAAGATGCCCCGTGCTCGGCGGGCCTCCCCAACCTGCCCCGAGACGTGCGCGCCGCCGGTCTGGGACGTCGGCCGGCCCGGCGGTGCGCTCACCCTACACATTCCGGAAAGTCGCGCCTAGGGATGGAAGGAAGTTCTGAGAAAACCGTTGCCATTTGTCACCGCCAATAGCAGCGCCCGAGGTCACGGCACGTCCCTCGCATCAGCAGCATCGAGGGCGATCGTGCTTCATTGTGACCCGGCGGTCACTCCGGCATGGATGCTCACGCCTCTCGCCCTGCCGACAGCCGGGTCCTCCGGCCCTTATCGCGCAGGCAACGGCCGGCTCGCGCTCCACGCTCGACGGTGGATCTTCGACCAACCGCCCGGCCGTCGCCCGTGGCTCCGCCCGCGTGAACCGGCCGGCGACACGCGTCACCGCCTCGTGCAAGGACCGCCACACAGCCGGGGTCTACGCTGCCGCAATCCGTGGCCAGAGCAGGGCGGTCCTGTACCACGGGGCGCGAGCGCCGCACCGGTCGGCCAGTCGACGCCCGTCACGTCGACCAGCAGCTCGAACACTCGTTCATCGCAACGGGCTTTCCACGCGGGTAAGTAGGCGCCCGAGCCCCGCCGAGGTACCAACCGCGATCACGCGGTGCTCGTGCTTCAGGCGTGGATCACCGAAAGGCGGGAACAGCATCGGGCGGTCCTGACCGTGGCTTACCGCTATGACGCGCACCAGCCCGGGCGCCTCAGCGGTACTGGTCAGCGCTCCGTCGAGTTGTGAACTGGCGCCGACGGCGAATTCGGCCAGCAGCAGAACGTCACGTTTGACAGGAATGATGCCCAACATCTCCCGTGACATCAGGCTGGCTGCGAAGGCTGGCGCGGCCAGGGCCGCCACGCTTCGGGATACTTGGATGCCGAAGGCCTCGGCGACCCGACTGGCGAGTTCGTCGTCGGCGAGACGCAGCACGATGGAGAGATTCGGCTGTCGGGAACGAGCACGCAAGGCCGTTTCAAGGTTCACCACGTCATCCGAGGTGACGACGATCAGCGCACGTGCGGCCGGTACAGCGTCGAGTGCCTGCATCCGGGTGGCGTCCTGGACGAGGACCGGAATGTTGAGTTGGCGGGCAATATCCACGCCGCGTGCCTGTTCGGAGCTGTCGACGGCGATGACCGGTACACCCTGGGCGTGTAGGTTGAGGATCACTGCGGTACCGACGTTGCCCAGTCCGACTACCACGACTGGGGCGCCCAAGCTCGAGAGTCGCCCGAGGGACCCGACCAACCGCGAGTTGATGACGGCCTCCGTTACCGCGGCGGCGAGCAGCGGTACGAGCCCGACGCCCAGCAAGGCCAGAGTCGCACTCACGATCTGGAGGAATACAGGTCGATCGAATTCGAGTTGCCAGCCGTTCGTGGCAAAGGCGATGGCTATCAGTACGGCGCTGACGGGGTCGAGTGCTTCTGCCCAGGCGATCAATGTACTACCGAGCGCGCAGAGCACCAGCATGACAATCAGTGCAGTTCGTATCGGTCGGCTGACCATACTGGATAGGCGTCGGAGTCGGCGTAGCAAGCCCGCCGTTCCGCCCTGCCTCGTTGTCCGGCGAGCCGGGCGAGGCGTACCGACAGGAACATGACCTGTCGCAACCCGGGCCAAAACCAGATCCGCCTGGTTGGCGTCGCCGGGAAGCAATTCCAGCCGGTCGCGGCAGGTAACCGCGAGCCCACAGACGACCTGATCGCCTGGTACCGCCTGACGCGGTGCGGTGTACAGGGTGCCCAGTTCGTCACTCTGGCAGACGACGGTGGGAGCATCCAGCGCGGCGTCCACGAAGGCTTCGCCGGCCAGCGCCGCGTCGGAGACCACCACCGTGTCGCCCAGCAGCAGACTGCGAACGCCGGCACCCAGGGTCTGGTCGAACATCCGCAGGACGACCCGGGCATCGGGGTTGATCTCTCGGATGATCAGGGCCGTCCGGATGTTGCCCACGTCATCCTGATCCAGCAGGGCCACGGCGTTGGCGTCAGCCAGCCCGGCGCGACGGAACGCGTCCGCGTCGAGATGCCGCGTCGGCACTGTCCGAACCGGCAGTCGGGCGATCTCGGCGTCGCGGTCACCGCCGCCCATGGTCAGCACGACGACACGGGCCCGGTAGCGCGCTACCAGTTCGACAACCGTGCGGTAGGCCAGGTCGTCGGAGCCGCAAACGACAACCTGGGCGGTGTCCGTGTCCGCATTCCCCCTGCCCGGCCCGAAAGAGGTCACAGCACATCCACGATCGAGGTGAGGTTCCGCGTGGGTAGCCCTGACGTCCAGGTAGTGACGTGGCTGCCGCCCACCACGGCCAGAATGTCTGCCACAGCCTCCCACTCCTGTGCGTTCAGACCGGCACGCCACAGCCGAACAGTGGAGCGCATCCAGTCCGTCGGATCCGCCTGAGGCGTGCACACATCGGCGAGAGGCAGCGGTCGGGGCGCGAGGTACACCGCGAGTAGGAACAGGTTGGCGGTATAGGCGGCAGCCGCTCGCACCACGTCGTCCGCCTGCGGTCGGTAAGGTACCGCCCGGCCCCGCGTCTCCCACCGGCGCGCATGGCCGCAGAGGTAGCGGAGAAGCTCGCGGCAGCGCCCCTGTTGCTCGCCGGGCAGAGCGGCGAACAATGCCCTGGCATAGTTCAGGATCGGCATGCGTAACGCCAGGCAACGGTGCGACAACAAAGCCCGCAGCATTCCGATGTCCAGCTCCATGCCGGCCCGCTGGGACATACGCCAGGTTTCCGTCAGCACGTCGAGCAGTTCCACGACATGCAACGCAATCAGGAACTCTTCGAACGTCGCGTGCAGAAACTCGTAACAGCGGTCGGGCTTGAGGCCGACTCTCGTGTTTATCTCGGATGTCTGCACAAAGAAGAACTGGCCGATGGTTCGCTCGGCGTTGCCCGCCGGGCTCGGCGTACCTGGGGACGGCTCCTCGTCAAGGAGGGCGGCGAAGTCAGCTGCCAACTCGGACTCGGAGACTCGCAGTCCGTCGGGCCTGTTGAACATGGCAAACGCCGCGATCCCCAGGTGCCGGAGAGCCCTCCGGACGGAGGTTTCAATTTCAGCAGGATTCTGAACAGTCTTTCCGACCTCCCGGCGGATGAAGTTGTCCAGGAGCCCGCGGTAGAGGTCGGCCTCCGAGAGAACACTGTCGGACAGGTCAGGCACCTGGGGATCGGAGCCGTAGAGCGCGAGCATCAACAGAAGCAACGGCTGGTGCGCGAGCTCAGCGTGCCTGAGCACAGCGTCGGCGGCTACCGCCCGGGTATGTCCGGCGAAAATTCCTGACCGATTGACCTCGTTCCAGGTGTCGAGCCAACGAACCACCGCTGGTTCGTCAAAGTCCACAAGCTGGACCATGGAGCACCCTGTGGGCAACCGCGCTCGATCTGCCACGACGGTACGGGTGGTCACGATCACGGCGACAGGACGTTGCATCTCGTATTCCCGTCGCTGGAAGTCCGCTACTTCCTGTAGATAACCGATCTTCGCCCTGTGATTCGCCGCAAGCAACAACTCGTCGAACCCGTCGAGCAGGACGACGCGGATCAACTCCGCACTCTCATCCGTCACACCAGCCCAGGTGACTCGGCCATGAGTGGCCGAATCGAGGGCTTGTTGGATCTGCTCCCAGACCGGAGCGTCAGCATCGACGGACCGGAGCGGAACACGTACCGCCACGTAACCCTCTGCCGGCAACCGGGCGGCCAGAACGCGAGTGAGTAGCGACTTCCCCGCACCGGGATGGCCCAGTACCAGCATGGGCAGCCTGGTCCCCTCCGGCGAGGCGAAGTGGCCCGCGAGGAACCTGTCAAGATCCGAACGAACGCTCTGTTCACCCCACCACGCTTCCTGGGCGGGTCGAGCGTTCGGCATGAAAACGGCGTGCCGGAACCGCGGCGTGACGTATCCCTCCTCCAGCGTGGGAAACGTCGTACCCGTCGAGTGGTGCAGTGTCCCCTCGGGTACGAGCGAATTCGTCAACGCACTGCGGTTGACCAGCCCCAGCATGCCTACCTGAGAGTGAGGGCCGGGCGCCGGCCGTGGCGCCGTCTGCAGTAGCAACTGCTCGAGCCGAACCAACTGTTCGGCCTGCTGTTCGAGGATGGCGCTTACGGAATGGCTCAAGATCGAGATCTGGCCGCGTGTGGCCGCGTGCTCCTGGAACCCAGCCCAGATGAGGAACTCAGGTACCTCGGCGGCGAGTTCGAGGTAGGACGACCGATAGCGTCTGACCGACTCACGCACGACCCGGTCGCGCAGACTGTCGATCTGGGGTATTCCCTGACGCACCTGCGGCCATGCCTCTAGGCCGTCGAAGAACCGGGTCGCCGTCTCGGTAGCCTGCGCGAAGAACCTCGGCAGCTCTGTGCTGGCGATCTCGTCAAACCCTATGACAGCAGAGGGCATTGCCACAGGCGCTTCGTAGAGGCGCTCCACGGCAGTCGCTGAAGTTCGGTAATCCAGCGTGATCAGCTGGATCTTTTCTCGTTCCGTCACCGCCAACGAACGGTAGCCCGAACCAATCGCCTCGGCGAGGCTCTCGAAGAACGCGGTGCCGACGATAATCGTGTGGGCGGCTTTCAACAGCTCATGTCGCCGGTGACCAGCCGCGCCACGGACGGCGGGCAGTCCATCCTGAGAAAGCTGACGTACCAGGTGGACCGCTGCGCCCTTCTGGTCCACCCAGCCCCACAGCGCCCCCAACGGCGCGGCGACCGTGGCCCCGAGCAGAGGTCCCGCCAGGATCACGCCTCCAAGCACCCTGTCCACAGTCTCCAGCAACGGAGGCTGATCTCGACCCAGGATCCGCAGGGCTCCACGGAAGGACACGGCGGGGTCACGCATTGCTTCTCCGTCCTTCTGCCTGGCCGAGGCGTCGGTACCTCACGTGACCCGATCTGCCACGACATCGTCAAGGCTCACCGCAACGCTGGTGACCATTTTGACAGGGGCCGACGATCCTGGGGTGCCGAAACTGGCGGACCTGGTACGGCCGCTGTCCGCCGCTCCGAGGCGACCTGCGCTGATCTGGCCTGCTCTTGCCCAGGTCTGTGCCCGGAGCGCCCCGGCCCTTGGTGGAGACGGTGATCATTGCGCGGGGCCTACCGCACTCGACGAGGCTCCCGCGGACGCCCGTCCGGCACGGTCTCGTGCTGGGCCGACAGCACGGCAGGCGAACCGACACCACCCGTCCAGCGGCGTTGCAGTACCGGCCCACGCTTGCTGATCCCTACCACGACCACCTGTGCCGATGCCGTACACAAGAACCCGCCGTCGGCGCAGGTGCCTGTTGGCGGAGATCAGAGAGTTGGGCTGCGCCGGCAGCATCAACCCCGCTCCACCGCCACATCGCCAACGCCCGGCTGGATCACCCACGCCCAAACCGCCGACCTGCCCCACCTAAACAACACCTTCACCCGCGGGCTCAGTCTGACCGCGACACTCTCAACGCCGCCGTCAGCTGCCGGTTCCTGCCCCTATCACTGCCTGCCTATGCGGTGTAACCATTCGCCGAGCAAGACGCGTTCCCCGTCGGTGAGGACGGTGGCCTCGTCGAGGTGGGCTTGTAGCGAGACCGCGGCGTTGAGCAGATCGGTGGAGGTGGCCGCGGTAACGGTGTCCGTGGTGATGGCGGCCAGGATGGACTCGCGGGCGATCGTCGAGAGTGCCAGGTCGCGTTTCGCCGGCGGTGTGGCGATGAGCGTGAGCGTCACACCTTTGCCGGTGGAGTGGACGAGTTGGGCGGCGCGTTCCTCGGTCACGCGAAGCCGGCCGACCTGGGCAATGCGGTTGACCCGGTGGGCGAGGATGGCGGCGGCCTGTTCCGCGGCCGGAGACTGGTGGCCGGGACGTACGTCGCCGAAGATGAGGGTGTAGAACGCCGGCTGGGCGAGACCGAATTCGACGTGGAGATCCCAGCCGAGGCGCAGGTCCTCGACGGGATCGTCGCTGTCCGCTATCGCGGTCTTCCCAGCCAGGTAACTGGCGAGACCGTAACTGCCGGCGGCGTCGAGCAGGCCCTGCATGTCACCGAACAGCCGGTAGATGGCTGGCGCCTGCACGTGGGCCGCCGCGCAGACGGTACGCGTGGAGACGGCGTCGCGTCCGCCTTCGGAAAGGAGCGTCGCCGTGGCCTCGATGATGCGTTCGCGGGGGCCTTTGGCGGGCATGGCCGTAGGGTACATCGGCTGTCACCTCCTCACGCCGACAAGCCGCGGAGCGTCGCCGGGATCGTCGGTGTGCCACTCAGCCTGGTCGGACCTCGACGCGCAGGATGCGGTCGTCACCCGGACGCGGATCGGTACCGCCCCAGGTGGCGCGGTCGGTGTTGGAGGTGACCAGCCATAGGGCCCCGTCGGGGGCGACCTCGACGGTACGGATGCGTCCGTGGTCGCCTTCGAAGTGCTCGACGGCATCCCCGGTCGCAGCGTTGCCGTCGACCGGTAGTTGCCACAGACGTTGACCGCCGAGCGCGCCGATCCACAGGGACCCGGCGGCGTACGCGACACCCGAGGGCGAGGCATCGTCGGGGTGCACGGTGAAGATCGGCGGCACTCCGGTGCTGCCGTCCAGGCCCTCGGTTTCGGGCCAGCCGTAGTCCTGCCCCGGTCGGAGGATGTTCACCTCGTCCCAGGTGCGGTGGCCCAGTTCGGACCCGTATGCCGTACCGTCCGGCCCGAAGGCGATGCCCTGGACATTGCGGTGCCCGGAGGAATAGATCGGAGAGCCGGGCGTGGGGTTGTCTCGCGGGATGGAGCCGTCCGGACGGATCCGCAGGATCTTGCCGTTGAGGGTGGCCTCGTCGGCAGCGTTCTGCGGCTCGAACGCGTCGCCCGTGCCGATCCACAGGTTGCCGTCCGGGCCGATCACGACGCGTCCACCGTGGTGGCGGTCGGCAGTCTGGATTCCGTCGAGCAGCACCCGCTCCTGCCGCAGCGATCGGAAATCGTCGGCGACCCGAAGGGCGACGATGGCGTTCTCCTGTGCACCGGACACCGAGGCGTAGACCGTGCGATCGGTGGCGAAGTCGGGTGAGGCCGCCATGCCGAGCAGGCCGCCCTCGGCGCTGGCCACCACACCGGGTACCGTGCCGACCGGCTGCGGCGTGCCGCCGCCAGCCGGGACTCGGACGACATCACCGCTGATCCGCTGTGACACCAGCGCGGATCCGTCGGGAAGGAAGGCCAACCCCCAGGGCGCGTCCAGGCCGCGGGCGATCTCGACGGGTTCGCCCAGCGTCGCGACTGGGCGGTCATCGTACGTGACGCTCGGCTGCCCGCTGCCGGGGCTGGTCATCGGCTGGGGATCGGGCGAGCAGGTTGTCAGGGCAAGCGCGGCGATCAGGCTCGAACCCGTCGCGGCGTGTCGAAGTGGTCGATGGAACACGGCTGTACCTCCTCTGAAGGGTGAGCTTCCGCCGCTGGCCGGTCGTAGCTGGTGTGGTGCACGATCGAGCCGGCACCGTGCCGGTGGGCCGGGTTGCACCGGCCTGTCGACCTGTGGTGCCGGCTCGTCCGCGCCACTCAGGCGGCGAATCGCCGTTGCAGGCGCTGGCAGGTATAGCCGGCGCCGGCGCCGACGCCGCTGGCCGCGATCAAGGTCAGCAGCCCCGTCAGTACGTCGTCGGGGTGCAACGCGAAAAACGCGACGAGACCGACGAACCAGGCGAGCATGTTGTTGAGCACGGGTGTGGTGCGCATGCCGACGGCGACGCAGGCGAGTACGAACACCGCGACGGGAAGCGCCGCCACCCCGATCGACGGAGACAGGAGGGCCACGATGAGGTGCCCGACCACGGCCAGCAGCATTCCCGCCCACAGACTGATCACGGCGTGGACGCCGTGCAGGGCCGAGGTGGGGCGGGTGAACCAGGCCACCCAGCCGACGAACATCGCCCAGGCATGTAGACCGACTGCCTCGGTGAGGAACGCCGCCGCTGCCGCGATGACGGCTGCGACGAGGGTGAAGCGTACGAATTGACCAGAGGACGATGCTGCGGCGCGCGACACGGGCGCGGCCGGTGTCGGTGCGGTTGCGGAGTCGTGGACTTGCCGAGTCATCTGCTGTTTCCTCCTCATGCCGCCAAGGGCGGCTGGTTGGGCGGTCAGCGGTTCGTCAGGCGGCGCCGCCGTTGACGAAGATGGTCTGCCCGTTGATCCATCGACCGTGACCGGCGAGCAGGGACACCACTTCGGCGATGTCCTCCGGGCGGCCGAGCCGTTCCATCGGGTTCTGCTTCGCGATGCTCTGGATGAGGTCGTCGCTCTTGCCCTCGAGGAACAGGGCCGTCGCCGTGGGTCCTGGAGCCACTGCGTTGACGGTGATGTCCCGGCCGCGCAACTCCTTGGCCAGGATCGGGCTGAGGGCCCCCACGGCTGCCTTGCTGGTGGCGTACGCGGCGTAGCTGGGCAGGTTGAGTCGGGTGACCGAGGTGGAGAAGTTGATGATCGCGCCGCCCGGACGCAGACGACTGATCGCTTCGCGGGCGACGACGAAGGTGCCGCGAAGGTTGGTGCGGTGCATCCGGTCGAACTCGCCGAGGTCCAACTGGGCGACCCGGCTGAGGACCATGACGCCCGCGGCGTTGACGACAACGTCCACGCCGCCGAACGACCGCTCGGCGGTGTCGAACAGTGCGGTGACCCCTCTCTCGTCGGCCACGTCCACCTGAGCCGTCACGGCGCGCCCCCCGACGGTCCTGATCGCCGCGACCGTGGAGTTCGCCTCGGTCTCGTTACCGAGGTAGCCGACGACCACGTCCTGGCCGTCGGCGGCGAGCCTCAGTGCGACGGCGCGACCGATCCCCCGGGATCCTCCGGTCACGACGGCGACCCGGCCCTGGTTCGAAGGCACGGTGTTCTCCTTTCTCTGGTTCCGGTTGGTCAGGCACCGGCCGGGGTGAGCAGCTCGGGGTAACCCAGCCGCCGGACGAAGTCGGCGCGGGTCCGGTACGCGACGTCGTTGACGTGTTCCACCCCGGCGTGGGCGTCGTCGATCACGGTCCGAAAGGGCTTCTCGCCGAAGGGCAGGGCCAGGACACGGACGATCTCCGCGGCGACGCCGGCGGCGCCCATCAGCGGGCGCCTGAGCAACGCGGCGGTGGCCCGCTCGGTACGTTCGACGAGCTGGTCGAGGGCGGCGTATGCCGACGCGACGTCCTGGTCGCTCGCCCGACTCGCGTTGGGGAAGTGCTCGGTGCCCTCGGTGATGGCGCCCGGCATGACGATGACCGTCTCGATGCCGAACGCGTTGGCCTCGTAGGCGGTCGTCACGGCGAGCGCGTCCATGGCGGCCTTGCTGACCACGTACGGGCCGAGGAACGGCGGGGTCGTGACCGGGATCGTGCTGCCGACATACATCAGCACCCCGGCCCGGCGCCGCCGGAAGTGCGGCAGGACCGCACGGTTGACACGATGCGCGCCGACGGCATTGACGTCTATCAGGCGCGTGACGTCCTGGTCGGTGAACGCCTCGACGTAGCCGACGTACAGGTGCCCGGCATTGTTGATGACCACGTCGAGGCCACCGTGCCGTTCGACGACGCTGCGCACGGCGGCGTCGGCGGAGTCCTGGGACGTGACGTCGAGTTCGACGACGTGCAGGTCGGTGCCGGACTCCCGGGCGTGTGCCCGCATCTCGGCCGCATGCGCGGCGTTACCGCCTCCGACGTCCCGCATGCTCGCGTAGACGGTGTGACCGGCGCCGGCCAGGGCGCGGGCGGCCAGGTTGCCGATCCCGGTGGCGGCTCCGGTGATGAGGACGACAGACATCGGACGACGCTCCTTCGCATTCCGGTAGCATTGATACCACTATATTTGGTAAGGGCGATGTAGTCAAGGTGCTATCGGATCGCCGTTACTTCCGCTACCACGCGGCCCGTCCGAGACACCGCCTCCATGCCACCGACCTCGTGGCCGACGACGCCGACCCGACCCGACCCGAACAGGCAAATGACGCACTCACCGCAGGGCCCCGAGCTGCGGCGATCCCGGCGCCGGCCCGCAAGGCGCGTCGAAACGGGATTGCCGACTGTCACCCCTCGCCGAGAAAGCCGCCGCCACGCCAGGCCAGGCCAACCGGCGCAGCCGACGCAGAGACGCCCTCCGCCAGGCGGGACCCGCGGCGCTCGGGACGAGCAGCCCTCCCCGAGTCCCCGACCTACCCGGGACGCGTCGCGCGCCCCGGGATGCGCGCACCGCAAGGGGCACGCTCGACGTCAGCGCCGACACCGCCAGCGGTGCAGACTTCGGTCTTTGCGAGTTTCGGGACGACGTAGGCGGTGCACGCGCCGTCAGGGCGAGGCGCCAGGTCTGGGCATCGGTCCGGTCCGGCGGCTGTCGACGAACGTCTCAACTCACGGGGACACGACCCCTACGCGGCACCGCGACGCGCACCGTCACGCCAGAGGGTTCAGTGTCCCAGCAGGACCCGCAGCGTGCGGCGGAACTGGTCCGCGGCACTTGGGCTGATCGCCGCGAGGAACGGGAGTTCCTCATGATCCTTGTTACCGGAGGGGCCGGTTTCGTGGGCTCCCACACCGTCCGGGCGCTCGCCGAGGCCGGGCAGGAATGCGTCCTGCTGCAGCGCCGGGGCCCCCGGCGTCCCCGCGAGCCTGGCGGGCCTGCCTGTGCACGCCGCGCAGGCCGACGTCGCCGACCTCGACGCGCGGACACTTGCGGGACTCCTCAACATCGGTGATCTTCGAGTTGCTTGCCGGGCACCTGTCGGCCGTCACCGATGTCACGATCGTCAACGCCCGGATCTCCGGCATCCGGGGGACCCGGCGGGCACCTGCCCGACCCGTTTCTCGTCGCCTCGACGCTCGTGCACGCCGCGCCGGTCGGGCGCTCGCCCTCCTGCAGCTCACCGAGGAGCTGCACCACACGACACACAACGTCGCCTCCGGTCGTGCCACCAGCAACGCCGAGGTCATCACCGCGATCCGATCCGTCGAGCCCGGTTTCCGGTTCGAACTTCCCTCGGCCGGGGCTCGCCCGCGGGCCTGGCTCGACATCACCCGCCTGCGCGAGGACACCGGATTCGAACCGCAGTACGACACCGCCGCCGGCGCCGCCGACTACATCGCCTGGCTCCGGGCCGGCAACGAGCGGTAGCGCCACCCCACCGCCGAACACGCGGCGGGGGCCGACCCGCCGTCGGAGACCCGGGCACCGGATCAGCCGGCCGAGCCGACGGGTTCGGGGCCGAGCAGGCTGTCCAGCAGGGCGTCGAGGACCGCGAGCGCGGACTCCGGGGAGTACTGTCCACTGAGGATGTAGACGCCGAGCCCCTCCACGGTGGCCAGCAACGCGGTCGCGGCGTGCAGTGGGTCGCCGCCGGACGGCGGCGCCGGGCTGGCCGCCCGGATGACCCGTACCCGCTCGGCGATCCACTGGTGCATCAGGGCGTTGTCCCGGCCCAACTCGGCGGCGATCGCCGGGCGTACCGCGGCGTAGGCGAGGAAGGCGAGGGCGACCCGGCCGTCGAGTTGTCGCCGCTCGTCGAGCGGGAGCAGGGCCATCAGCAGGGCACGCAGCGAGACCCGGGGGGACGGGGACTCCCCCAGGGCCTGTTCGGCGGCGGCGAGCCGAACCTGGGCGTTGTCCCGGACCACCTCCATGGCGAAGGCCATCATCTCGTCCTTGGTCCGGAAGTAGTGCTGGACCATGCCGGAGGAGACGCCGGCCTCGGCGGCGACGTGCCGCAGGCTCACCTCCTCCAGGCCACGGTCGGCCGCGATCCGCAGCAGCGCCTCGGCGATCAGCGCCCGCCGCGCCTGGTGATCCACTCTCTTCGGCATCCCACCCATGCTTTCACAGTGCAGTCGCATTGACACGTGCTCGACCGGAGTTTTACATTGCAGTTGCAACGTAAAACTCCACTGTCCGGGGCGGATCGTATCGAAGCGACCGGGACGCCCCGCGCCACCGACCGGAGGAGCTCCCATGTCCCGTTCCGCCAGTGACCTGGCGATAGAGGCCTCCGGCCTGGTCAAGAGGTTCGGCGCGGTCACCGCGCTCGACGGCGTCGACCTCGCGGTACCGGCCGGTTCGGTGTTCGGTGCCCTCGGCCCGAACGGTGCCGGCAAGACCACGGCGGTCCGCATCCTCGCCACCCTGCTCCGACCCGACGCCGGAACCGCCCGGGTCGCCGGTCACGACGTACTCCGCGACGCCCACCGGGTACGGCAGACGATCGGGTTGACCGGCCAGTACGCCTCGGTCGACGAGGACCTCACCGGTCGACAGAACCTGACGATGGTCGGTCGGCTGCTCGGGCTCTCCCGGACCCGGGCCGGGCGGCGCGCCGACGAACTACTCGACGAGTTCGGGCTGACCGAGGCCGGACAGCGGTCGGTCAGGACGTACTCCGGAGGCATGCGCCGCCGACTCGACCTGGCCGCCAGCCTGGTCAGCCGGCCCGACGTGATCTTCCTGGACGAGCCGACCACCGGGCTCGACCCGGTGAAGCGCGCCGAGATGTGGGGCAGCATCCGCCGGCTGGTCGCCGAGGGCACCACCGTCCTGCTCACCACGCAGTATCTGGAGGAGGCCGACAACCTCGCGGACGAGGTCGTCGTCTTCGACGCCGGCAGGGTGGTCGCGCAGGGCAGCCCGCACCAGCTCAAACGACGTTCCGGGACCCGGACCCTCGAGGTGCAGTTGACCGACCCGTCCCGGCTGGCCGAGGTGACCGGCCTGCTGGCGGCGATCGTCGACACCGAACCGAGCCGTGACCCGGGCGCCGGACGGCTCAGCATCCCGGTCACCGACGGCACGGCACTGCCGGCGGTGGTCCGCCGGTTGGACGACGCCGGCATCGAGGTGGCCGAGTTGGCGTTGCGGCTGCCCAGCCTCGACGACGTCTTCCTCGCCCTGACCGGACACACCACCGGATCCGGAAGCGGGAACACCGTCGGAACCGACGCGGGCACGACCACCACCGGGCCGGCCCGGACCCGCACGGAGAGGAGTGCGGCATGACCCCTACGACCGGACCCGGGCCGCTCGTGGCCGACCGACGACCCCGACGTGTCGGGCTGACCCACGGTCTCGCCCAGTGTCTGACGCTCTCCTGGCGCGGCGTCGTCAAGATCCGCCGCAACCCGCTCGTCCTGGCCGACGTCCTGCTCGGCCCGGTCGTCCTGCTGGTGCTCTTCGTGTACGTCTTCGGTGGCGCCCTCGAGGGCAGCACCCGGGAGTACCTCCAGTTCGTCCTGCCCGGCACCCTCGGCCTGATGACGCTGTTCGCGACGATGGGGGTCGGGGTGGCCCTCAACCAGGACGTCGGGAAGGGGGTCTTCGACCGGTTCCGCAGTCTGCCGACGATGCGGGCCGCACCGCTGGTCGGGGCGATCGGCAGCGATCTCGTCCGTCAGGTCGTCGCGATCGGGGCCCTGCTCGGGTTCGGCACCCTGCTCGGATTCCGCTTCCAGACCAGTGTCTGGTCGGTCGTCGCGGCCTGTCTGCTCGCCCTCGCCTTCGCGATGGCGCTCTGCTGGGTCTGGGTGCTGCTCGGACTGGTGATGAAGGATGCCCAGAGTGTGCAGGGCCTGGGCGCGATGATCATCTTCCCGTTGGCGTTCGCCAGCAACATCTTCGTCCGCCCGGAGACGATGCCGGGCTGGCTGCGGGCGTTTGTCGAGGTCAATCCGATCCGACACCTGATGGACGCGATGCGGGGACTGATGCTGACCGGGCCGGTGGCCGAACCGGTGCGCACCACCCTGCTCTGGATGGTCGGTTTTGTGGTCGTCTTCGCCCCGCTGGCGTTGGCCGCGTACCGCCGCCGCACCTGACCTGTCCCGGGGATCCGGGGGCGCCGTCGTCGCCGGCCGCCCGGGTGTACCCCCCCGCCGGCCACCCCCCGGCCAACCAGCCGGGCGCACCCCGCGGCAACCGGGAGGTAGGCCGGCCGGCGACCGACCGGCCTACCTGCCGGTCGAACCGCTCGGAACCGGTGCAGCGGCGCGCCGCATCAGGGCGACGTAGCCGTCCTCGAGGGAGGGCGCGGCCGGGACCGCGTCGGCACCGGGCCGGGTCGGGCTGACCACCCGGTAGTGGGTGCCGTCGGTCCGGCTGACCGCCGACACCACCACCCCGGCCGGCGGCGGCCCGCCGACCCCGGTCACCACCTCCCAGGTGGCCCCCTCGCCGACCCGGACCAGGTCGGCGACCGTACCGGTGTACACGACCCGGCCGGCGGCCATCACCGCGGTGTGCTGGCAGGTCTGCGCCACGTCCTCGACGATGTGCGTACTGAGCAGCACGGTACGGTGCCCGGCCAGCCCGGCCAGCAGGGTCCGGAACCGGACCCGCTCCTCCGGGTCGAGGCCGGCGGTCGGCTCGTCGACCACGATCAGAGTGGGGTCGCCGAGCAGTGCCTGGGCGATGCCGACCCGGCGACGCATTCCGCCGGAGAAACCCTTCATCCGCCGGCCGGCCACCTCGCCGAGCGCGACGAGGTCCAGCAGTTCGTCGACCTGGGCCCGGCGCGCCCGGGTGTCGTCCAGCCCCTTGAGCAGGCCGACGTAGTCGAGGAACTCCCTCGGCGTCAGGTCGGGATACAGGCCCAGGTCCTGCGGCAGGTAACCGAGACGTCGTTGCACGGCGAGCCGGCCGGCACCGGTGGTCAGGTCGTGACCACCGACCCGGACCTGTCCCGAGCCGGGTGGCAGTACGCCGGCCAGGATCCGCATCAGGGTGGTCTTGCCGGCGCCGTTCGCGCCGAGCAGCCCGTACATGCCGCCGGGGATGCTGAGGTCGACCGAGTGCAGCGCGGTTACCTTGCCGAACCGCCGGGCCAACCGGCTGATCTGGATGTCCATGTCGAAACAGACCCTTCTAGACGGTGGTACGGCGACGGCGGTTGAACACGAGGCCGGCCACCAGCAGCGGCAGCAGACCGGTCAGGACCAGCAGAAGAACGCTGGACAACGCGGCGAGGCCGTCCGGCTCCGGACGGAGGAACGACAGCCAACCCGGATCGCCGGCGTACATCTGCCACTGTCCACTCAGCCAGCTCGCCGGATAGGCGCCGACCGGGGTGAGCAGGGTGCCGGTCAGCGACGGAAGGATCTCCGCGCCGAGAAAGTTGCCCCAGAACCAGTAGCCGACGAAGAGCACCCGGAACAGCGGCGCGGAGACGACCAACGGGCAGACCAGGGCGAACCCGGCGACGAACGCCAGCCCGGGGAGCATCACCACGGCGAACACCAGCACCGTCCACCCGAGCAGCAGCGGGTCGCCCCGGTGCAGACTCTCGTAGCCGCCGGCCACGAGCATCAGCAGGAACACCGGCAGGGCGGAGGCGGCGAGGCCGCCGAGGTACTTTCCGGCGAGGAACCGGCCCGGGCCGACCGGCAAGCTCTCCAGCAGCGCGGTGGTGCCGAGCCGCCGGTCCCGGATGAGCCGGTCGGCCAGCACCATGCCGAAGCCGAGCGGGACGACGATCCCGAACAGGATCGCCCAGGTGGTCATCACCTCGGCGGGCGGGGTGTCCGCCGGCAGGTGGCGGGGACCCTGGTCGCCCTGGATGGCGATGAGGAGGCAGCCGAGCAGCAGCGTCACCAGCCAGAGCGACCGTTTGCGGGCCTGCATCCGGAACTCGTACCGGCTCACCGCGAGCAGTTCGGACATGCCGGTCACACCTCCTCCTCGGTCAGCAACTGGTGGGGCCGGCGCAGCAGCAGGGCGACCACCACGACGATGAGCAGTCCGGAGGCGGTCAGCGCCAGCCGGTTGGTCCACCAGTCCCCGTCGACCCCGAACCGGACGGTGGTGAACAGGAAGAACGGTCGCGCCCAGCCCTCGGCGGCGAACCAGGCGGCGAAGAGCAGTTCGCCCAGCCACACCACGGCGACGACCGTGGTGGCCACGACGAGACTGCGGCCGAGTATCCCGACCAGCACGGCCAGGGCGGCGAGCCAGAGGGTCGGAGGCAGCCAGACCAGCGTCGACGCCAGCGGTCCCGGCCCGGCCCACAGTCCGGTCAGGCCGAGAATCGCGGAGAAAAGCAGCGTGCAGACCGCCCCGGCCAGGGCCAGGGTGCCGAGCCTGCGGCCGAGGGTGACGGCGTACCGGGTGGGCAGGGAGAGCTGCAGTTCCCGGCAGCCGTCCCGGGCCAGCATGCTGACCGCGGCCATGCCGGTGGTCAGCGGCAGCAGGACCTCCGGGCCGGCGAGGAGCATCCGGCCGACCTGGTCTCTGGACGACCCGCCGTTGGCCGCGAGCAGGGCCAGCGCCACCCCGACCAGCAGGGCGGTCAGCGGTGCGGCGAGCAGTGTCCAACCGGCCCGCCGGGCCTCGTACCGCCAGAGCGGTAGGCGTCTGTTCTGGATTGGCCGGATCAATTCGGATTTCACAGTTATGAGTGACTTGTTCCGTCCGGATGGTTCATCCGTACACCGGTGACCCACACC
Source organism: Plantactinospora sp. B5E13 (assembly GCF_039871775.1). Classification (NCBI taxonomy): domain Bacteria; kingdom Bacillati; phylum Actinomycetota; class Actinomycetes; order Micromonosporales; family Micromonosporaceae; genus Plantactinospora; species Plantactinospora sp. B5E13. The sequence goes on along the minus strand of NZ_JBDPLT010000058.1, from coordinate 16,617 downwards.
ACAACCATCACCAGCCGTACGCCCCGACGGAGCGGCCCGGCCGGTGCGGGGAGAGCGCCACCGCTCCGGCCACCAGCAGCGCCGCACCCGCCAGGACCGGACCGCTGGTCCGCCACAGTGGTTCCACCACGTCCAGGACCGTGTTGTCGAGGGTGCCGGTGCCGGCCAGCGCCCGCAGACCCCAGAGCGAAATCGCGGCCCCGATCCCGATCGCCGGCCGCCACAGCACCGACAGCGTGAAACTCACCGCGGAGAGCAGCGCCACCGGGCCGAGCCAGGCCACGAACAGCCGTGCCGGACTGCTGCCCACGTCGAACCAGCCCAGGCCGAGGGAGGCCACCGAGGCGGCGCCGACGATCACGCCGAGGACCAGGCTGAGCCGGGCGAGCAGCACGGTGCGTACCCCGGTCGGACTGGCCGCCACAAGCTCGGCGGCCGGATCGGCGCCGCTGCCGCAGGCGGCGGCCACCGCCAGTGCCGCGACCAGCGGCACCACCATGGCGAGCACCCCGCCGGAGAGGGCGGGTGGCGCCCACGCGGCGACGCCGGTACCGAACGCGAGCACCACCCCGGCCACCGGCCAGACCCGCCAGTCGACGAGCCGCCACTGCCGGGCCAGGAGCCGCAGCGCGCGGGACCCGGCAGCGCCACCCGGCGTCGCCGCGTACCGGGGCACGCCCCGTGGCCCGCTCGCGGCAGAGCCGACCGGTTCCGGCCGGGCGACCGGCTCGCCGTCCGCCGACAGCCGGGCGAGCACCGCGTCGAGCAGCCCGGCCGGGGGTACGGCGACCGCCGCGACCCGGTCCGCGACCGCGTCCGCGACGCGGTGCCAGGCGGCGGCCTCGGTGGCACAGCCGGCGCATCCGGTGAGGTGTCCGGCGACCTGCCGGGCCTGTCCGTCCGGCAGTGTTCCGGCCGCGTAGGACGCCAGCAGTGCGGTCGGGTGTGTCATCGTCCGCTCCCCCTTCCCGAGGATCCGACCGGTGGTGGCCACCTGACCGCCGGCGGGGTGCCGGTCGGCGCGGCCGACGACGGGGTCGTCCCGGCGGACGGCGCCCTCGGGCCCGCTGCTGCCGCCCCGGTCGATCGGTCGCCGGCCGTCGGACTGGCGGCGGTCGGGCTGCCGGCGGCGTGGCCGGGCAGCGCCCGGGCGAGGCTGGCCCGGGCGTGGAAGAGACGGCTCTTCACGGTGCCGACCGGGATGCCGAGCACCTCGGCGATCTCGGCCTGCGCCAGTCCGGCCCCGAACGCGAGGTCGAGCACCTCCCGGTGTCCGGCCGGCAACCCGGCCAGGGCGGCGGCCACCGCCCGGGCGTCGGCCCGGGCCACCACCACCGCCTCCGGTCCCGGCTCGGCGGCCGCCACCTCGGCGGCGGCCTCCACCGGTACACACACCGGCTGCCGGCCGGGCAGCCGGTGCAGCGCCTGCCGCCGGCAGATGCCGAAGAGCCAGGTACGCACCGTCGACCGTCCCTCGAACGAGCCGGCGCCCCGCCACAGGGCGAGGAGGGTGTCCTGGACCGCCTCCTCGGCACGGCCCCGGTCGGCGAGCAGCCCCTCGGCGTACGCCAGCAGCGCCCGGCCGTGCCGGGCGTACAACTCCGTGAAGGCCCGCTGGTCGCCGGTGGCCACCCGGTGCAGCAAGGGCCGGTCCCTGTCATCCATCCCGCTCCTGGGTAGCCCGGAGGGCCGCCGAGGTTCACGCTCCGGGGCCGGTTGTGTGGCTGATCACAGCAGAAAGGGCTCGAATGGCGGACAGGCCGGGCAGGCCGGCGACGAACCGACCGGCCAGCCAGCCGGGTGACGACACTCGACCCACCGGGCGCCGGCACGGCGATGGTTCTGGCCGGTTCCGGCCGGCAACCACCGGTAATGATCTTGTAACGACTCGGTAAGGGTCGGCCCGGATGATGCCCGGAACCCCCGACATCCTCACCTGGAGGTCCCGTTGTCCAGCCTGAAGGATCGACTCCGGACGAACCCACGGCGTGGCGTCGCCGTACTCGTCCCACTGCTCGCCGCGGCGCTGACCGCGACCGTGGTCTCCGTCCTCGACGACACCCCCGCACCGGAGGCGCTCGCCCTGCCGGCCACCTCCGTCGGCGCGGTGACCGGGCCGTCCGGCATCCGCAGCGTCGCCTACACCGAGGCGGTCAACCGGGCCAAGACCCGCAAACCCCGGGTGACGGTGATCGGCACCGGCGGCACCATCTCCGGGGTGGCGACCTCCCGGAGCAGCTTCACCGACTACCGCTCCGGCCAGATCCCGATCGCCAGCCTGGTCGGGCAGCTCCAGCCGGAGATCGGCCAGGTCGCCGACGTCACCACCGTCCAGTTCGGCAACAAGGGCTCGGGCGGCTACACCATCGGCGAGTTCCACGCCCTCACGCTCGCCGTGGAGAAGGCGCTCCGGGACTCGGACGGGGTGGTGGTGACCAGCGGCACCGACACCATGGAGGAGTTCGCGTACTGGCTGGACCTGACCGTGCAGAACCGCAAACCGGTGGTCCTGACCGGCGCGATGCGCCCCTGGGCGGCGGTCACCCCGGACGGGCCGCAGGTCATCGGCGCCGACGGGCCCGCCAACCTCTACAACTCGATCGTGCTCGCGGCGAGCCAGTCGACGTACTGCTACGGCACGGTGCTGCTGCTCGGCGACGAGTTCCACGCCGCCCGGGACGTCACCAAGACCAGCGCCTACCGGATGGACACCTTCCAGACCCGGGAGTTCGGCGTACTGGGCTGGATCGACGGGCCGAACATCAAGGTCGGCCGGGCACCGGCCCGGGTCGACGACTGCGACTCGAAACACCGGTGGATGACACCGTTCGACCTGTCGAGGATCGCACCGACCGCACTGCCCCGGGTCGAGGTCGTCTACGGCTACCAGCAGGCCGGCGGCGAGGCGATCACCGCGTTCGCGGACGCCGGGGTGAAGGGGATCGTCACCGCCGGCACCGGTGCCGGCGGACTCTCGTCCGCGCAGAGCGCCGCCCGGACCGCCGCCGCGGCGAAGGGCGTCGTGTTCGTCAGCACCACCCGTACCGGCTCCGGCTCGGTCTACGGTGGTAGCACGACCACGCCGATCATCGCCGGCGATGACCTGCTGCCGCAGAAAGCCCGACTACTGCTCCTGCTCGGCCTCGCCTTCGCCCCGGACGACGTGGCCAAGGTGCGCGGCTGGGTCGGCACCCTCGGCAACCCGGAGTGGGACACCGCCCCCACCGGACACCCGAAGGACTGACCGACACCGGGCGGGTCCACCGGGGCGGACGGCGGTCGGCGGGCCCGCCCGGCGGACGGTCGACACCCTGACCGGCTGGCATTCATGGACATGCCAGCCGGGTACCAGGTCTAATCCAGCTCATGACCGAACCGAGCAGGATCCTGTTGGACGAGTCGGAGCTGCCCCGTCGCTGGTACAACATCGTCGCCGACCTGCCCAGCGCGCCGCCGCCGGCTGCATCCGGGCACCCTGCGCCCGGTCGGACCGGACGACCTGGCCCCGCTGTTCCCCGCCGCCCTCATCGCCCAGGAGGTCACCGACGAACGGTGGGTCGACATCCCGGACGAGGTTCTCGACGTCTACCGGCTCTGGCGGCCGTCCCCGCTGCACCGGGCCCACCGCCTGGAGAAGGCCCTCGGCACCCCGGCCAAGATCTTCTACAAGTACGAGGGCGGCTCACCCGCCGGGTCACACAAACCGAACACCGCCGTGCCGCAGGCGTACTACAACCGGGCAGCGGGGATCCGGCGGCTGACCACCGAGACCGGGGCCGGCCAGTGGGGCACCGCGCTCGCCTTCGCCTGTTCACAGTACGGACTGGACTGCGAGGTGTGGCAGGTGCGTGCCTCGTACGACCAGAAGCCGTACCGCCGCATCATGATCGAAACGTTCGGTGGTGTCATCCACCCGTCCCCCTCCGAACTCACCGCAGCCGGTCGTGCCGTGCTCGCCGAACACCCCGACTCCCCGGGTTCGCTGGGCATCGCCATCTCCGAGGCGGTGGAGGTGGCCGCCGGCCGGGCCGACACCAACTACGCGCTGGGCAGCGTGCTCAACCACGTGCTCCTGCACCAGACGGTGATCGGCGAGGAGGCGCTCGCCCAGCTCGGCAAGGTCGGGCTGACCCCGGATCTGGTGATCGGGTGCACCGGCGGCGGCTCCAACTTCGGCGGGCTGGCGTTCCCGTTCCTGCGGGAGAAGCTGGCCGGGCGACTGGACGTGACGATCCGGGCCGTCGAACCGGCGAGCTGCCCGTCCCTGACCAGGGGCGTCTACGCGTACGACTACGGCGACACCGCAGGGCTGACCCCGCTGATGAAGATGCACACCCTGGGCCACGACTTCATCCCGGATCCGATCCACGCCGGCGGGCTGCGGTACCACGGCATGTCCCCGCTGCTCTCGCACATCTACGAACTGGGCCTGATCGAGGCGGTGGCGAAGACCCAGCGGGAGTGTTTCGAGGCCGGGATCCGGTTCGCCCGTACCGAGGGCATCGTGCCGGCCCCCGAGCCCACCCACGCCCTGGCGGCCTGTGTCGAGGAGGCGCTGCGGTGTCGGGAGACCGGTGAGGAGAAGGTCATCCTGACCGCGCTCTGTGGACACGGCCACCTCGACCTCGCCGCGTACGGCGCCTACCTCGCCGGTGAGCTGGTCGACCATGAGTTCTCGGCGGAGCAGCTCGGCGCCTCGGTCGCCGGTCTGCCGGTGGTACCGACCTGACGGATCAACCCCTCGGCGATGTCGTGGGTGGTTGTTACGGTCCGCGGATGGCCCTGGTGGAGGTTCTCGAGGACGACGAGCACTGACGGAGTTCAGCACCCTGGTGGTGGCCGACGCCCAGCCGGACGCCGGGGTCGAGGAGCTGCCGATGCGATCACGCCCCCGCCGCGCTGACCCCGGCCCCGTCGAGCGCGGCGACCAGCCGGCGCGCCTCGGTGACCAGCCGGCTCGACCTGCGCCGCGCGACCACCTCGACCAGCCCCGGAACCTCGACCCGCACGCCGGTCAGGGTCGCCGCCTCGGCGGCCAGCGAGAGCAGGTCGGGCGTGCCCCGGGGCGGGGTCGGCGCGGCGAGCAGCGCCGGCAGCGCGGCGGCGAGCAGCCGCCACACGGTCAGCGGTGCGCCGGCCGCCGCCGCGTCCCGCAGTGGTTCGACCGTCCGGGTCACGGTGAGCGCCCCGGTCACACCCAACTCCCCCAGCTGCCGGCCGACGGCCTCGGCATCCAGGTCACCGGCGGCGGCGAGGAGCAGCAGCGCGTCGAGGGCGGCGACCCGGTCCACGGCGTGCCGGGCGGCGAGCCCGTAGACCAGGGCGAGGTCCAGCGCGGGTCCGCCCCGGCCGGTGCTCTCGGCGAGCAACGGAAGCACCGCCGCCCCGCCCTGGATGTCCAGGTCGGCGGCGCCGGCGACGTCCGGCAGGACGTACGCGGCGACCAGTCCCCGGTATCCGGGGAGTACCGGGGGCCAGAGCAGGGACCAGGTGGCACAGTGTCCGTCGAACCGGGCCCGATGGCCGCTGAGCAGCCGCAACGGATCCTCGAACCGGTCCGCTGCGGGGCTGGACGGTGGCTGGAGTTCCACCGCCCGCCGCTGCGTCGGCCCGCCCTCCCACCGGTTCAGCCGCACGATGGTCGTACGGTGGACCGGTTCCGCGACGCCGCCGGTACGCAGCCAGTCGGCGACCCGGTCACCGGTCGGGGTACACAGCGCCGCGGCCCGCCTGGCCAGTCCCTCGTCGACGACCGGCGGCAGTCGCAGCAGCGCCTGGAGCAGGTCCCAGCGCCCGGGTTTCCGGTCACCGAGTGCGGTGATCCGGTCGACCAGCACCGTGGCGTCGAGGGAGCCGTTCGTCGAGGTCGGCGTCGAGAGCAGGGTGAGCTCGGCACGCTGGTCGCCTGGTGGGGAGCCGGCGCAGGAATCCGGCCGCCTCGGCGGCGGGTGTCTCGGCCCGTGGTGCGAAGGTCGAGGCCAGCATGTGGACCTCGGCGAAGCCACGCAGCCAGCGGTCGGGCAGCGGGACCTTCTTCTCCACCACCGCACCGTCCAGGGTGAAAACCGTGAGGTCGTCGGGGCCGACGGCGAGGTGTAGCGGGTCGATCCCGCTGATCCTGGCCAACGCCTCCCGCAACGGCGGGTTCACGTCGACGTTGGTGGTGCCGTGCGCGAGGATCTCACCGTCGATCCCGGCCGGCAGGGCGTCGAGCCGGGCGTAGACGCCGCAGCAGCCGGAGAAGGACTCGAAGCGGAGTCGGTCCCGGCTACCGGTGACGACCGGGTCGAGGCTGGCCGGGTCGACCGGCCGGTGGTAGCGGGTGCGGGCGACCTCGGCGACGGCGAGCAGGCCGGCGGCGGCGGCCCGGGGCGTGGTGAGGAACCCGGAGAAGAACCGGGGGTTGGCCACCGGCCCGCCGCTGGTCTGCAGCGCCAGCCCGTCGGGGCGCAGCGTGGAGGGGGCGAGGTACCGGTAGGTGGCGACGGCGGTCACGGTCGCGGATGCTATCCGCGGGCTCCGACAACCGCCGCCGTCCGCCGGTCACCCCCGTGACGAGATCTGTTGTACGGCCCAGCCGTTGCCGTCCGGGTCGTCGAAGAAGACGAACCCCACGTTGTCCAGCGGCTCCGGGACCGGCCTCGGGTTCTCTCCCAGCACCTGGATCTCGCTGACCTGCACGCCCCGTTCGACGAGCTGGGCGCGCGCCTGCTGGATGTCCGGAACGACCAGTTGCAGGCCGCGCAGTGATCCGGGGGTCATGGCCGGGCCCATGCCCTGGCCGATGACGATCGAGCAGCCCGATCCGGGCGGGGTGAGTTGGACGAAACGGACCTCGTCGTTGACCCGGGTGTCGTGGTCGACGTGGAAGCCGAGCTGGTCGGCGTAGAAGGCCTTGGCGCGGTCCACGTCGGAGACGGGTACGACGACAACTTCCAGAGTCCAGTTCATGGTGCTGATCCCTCTCCTGGCTGTTTCCTGACGGGCTGTGGTGCCACGAGCACCCGGTCGAGCCGGGCGTAGCTCTCGCTGACGCCGCGGGCCATGGGATACCGCAGCACCCGGTCCCGCCCTTCCGGTGTGGCGTACCGGATGGTGGTGGTCAGCGTCGTCCTGCCGTGGTTCTCGACAAGGCGGTGGCTGATCACGGTGACGCCCGGATACGACTGGTCGTCGTACTGCTCGGTGTAGCTCAGCCGCTCGACCGGCCGGATCAGTTGGTAGACCCCGCCGTGTCCCATCCGCGCTCCGTCCGGGCCCTGGGAGACGAACCGCCAGGTCCCGCCGACCCGCAGGTCGACCTCGCAGACGACCAGCTGCCAGCCCTGCGCGCCGAACCAGCGACGGAGCAGGTCGGGCCGGGTGAGCGCGTCGAAGACCAGCCGACGGGGTGCGTCGAAGTCCCGGGTCAGCACGATGTCCCGGTCGGTCGGCGTGCTGACCCGGACCGGTCTCGCGGCGCCGCTCACGACGGGCCGCCGACCAGTCGGTCGGGGCTGTCCCGTGCCTCGGCCTGTAGCGTGCCGAGCAGGTCGTCGAGGCGCTGGTAGCTCTCCTCCCAGTAGGCCCGGTAGTTCGCCAACCAGTCGACGGCGGCCTTGAGTGGCCGGGCCTCGAGGCGACACGGTCGCCGCTGCGCGTCCCGGCCCCGGGAGACCAGGCCGGCGCGTTCCAGCACCCTGAGGTGTTTCGACACGGCCGGCTGACTCATCCGGAACGGCGCGGCCAGCTCGGTCACGGTGGCCTCTCCGGCCGCGAGTCGGGCCAGGATCGCCCGCCGGGTCGGATCGGCCAGGGCGGCGAAGGTCGTGTCCAGCTGTTCGGGCGTCATCGCACCGTCCCTTCCGGCTCCACTACCGATCGGTTTTATAACCGGATGGTTTATAACCGTGCCCGTGGCGGCTGTCAAGGAACGCGGCCCGTCGTAACATGGTCCATGGCCAGACCGCGGATCGATCCCGTCGTGTGGCGACCGGACCGGGCGCCCACCCGGGCCCGACAGGGCAGCGGTGGGCGACCTATGCCACCGGTACGGCTGCGGACCCTTCCCGGCCAGGGCCCGGAAGACGTCGCCGTCGACTCCCGGGGACAGGTCTACACCGGACTGGCCGACGGCCGGATCGTCCTGGTCACGACGGACCGGGCCGAGACGGTGGCGCAGACCGGTGGTCGGCCGCTCGGCGTCGAGGTGCAGCCGGACGGACGCCTGGTGGTCTGCGACGCGCTGCGCGGGCTGCTCCGGGTCGACCCCGTCGACGGACGGGTGGAGACCCTGGTCGCGGCCGGTACGCCGATCGACGGTGCGCCGTTGCGGCTGTGCAACAACGCCGCGGTGGCCGCCGACGGGACCATCTTCTTCAGTGACTCCTCCCAGCGGTTCGACCTGGCGCACTGGAAGGCCGACCTGCTGGAGCACTCCGGCACCGGGCGGCTGTTGCGCCGTGATCCCGACGGGCGCACCGGGGTGGTGTGCGACGGGCTGCACTTCGCCAACGGCGTGGCGCTGGCCGCCGACGAGTCGTCGGTCGTGGTGGCGGAGACCGGGGCGTACCGGCTGGTCCGGATCCGGTTGTCCGGTCCACGGGCCGGCGGTGTGGACCGACTGGCGGAGAATCTGCCCGGCTTCCCGGACAACCTGTCCCGGGGTACCGACGGCCTGCTCTGGATCGCGCTCGGCTCGCCCCGCAACGTCCTGCTGGACCTGCTGTCGCCGCGACATCCGGCGCTGCGCCGGATGGTCTGGGCGTTGCCAGAGCGCTTCCAGCCGAAGCCGGCGGACACCGTCTGGGTCCAGGCGGTCGACGTGGACGGACGACTCGTCCACGACCTGCAGGCGAGGGTGCCCGGGTTCTCGATGGTGACCGGGGTACGGGAACACCGGGGCCGGGTCTGGCTCGGCAGCCTGCACGGGACGGCCGTGGCCGCGTTCGACGTACCGCCGGAGGGCGTGGCGACGGGCTGACCGTCGGAGCACCGCCACCCACGGATCCGTGTTAGTTAACACTCAACTCGTTAACTTCTCAGAACCAGTCGCCGCGCGGCCGACCGAGGCAGACCTCAACATGCCCCGGGAATCCGTGCTCAACGACTTTCGCATCGGGGATGCCCGGGCAACCGCGCTCGGGATGCGTGATGTTAAGTTAACGTCTACGCCTGTTCACTTGCTCTCGCCGTGGAGGCGGTAACCCCCGATGCGAAAACACCAGCCGGGCGCCGGCCGACTGTGGGCGGGCGTCGACGTCGGCACGCAGAGCCTGCGGGTGCTGCTCGTCGACGGCGAAGGCACCGTCGCCGGCCAGGGCACGCAGGCCCTGACCAGCCACCGGGCCGGCGTCCGACACGAACAGGACCCGACCGGCTGGTGGGCCGCGCTCGGCGTGGCGTTCCGGCGGGCCCTGCGGGATGTCGACCCGGCCCGGGTCGGCGCCGTGGCGATCTGCGGCACCTCCGGCACCTTCCTGCTGGCCGACCGGGACGGAACGCCGCGGACCCCGGCGCTGATGTACGACGACGCACGCGCGCGACCCGAGGCCGAGGAGATCGCGGCGACCGGCGCCGACCTGTGGGCCCGCCTCGGGTACGCCGCCCAGCCCTCCTGGGCACTGCCCAAACTGCTCTGGCTGCTCCGGCACGGGTCGGCGGCGCTGCGGGCGGACCTGCGCGCCGGTCGCACCACGCTCCGACACTGCGGCGACCATCTCGCCGCCCGGTTGACCGCGGCCCCGGTCGCCACCGACCGGAGCAGCGCGCTCAAGACCGGCTACGACCCGGACGCCGGCGCCTGGCCCACCGACCTGCTGGCCGCACTCGACCTGCCGGTCGGCGTCCTGCCCGACGTGGTCCGGCCCGGTACCCGGCTCGGCACGGTCGGCCCGGACGGCGCCGCGCACACCGGGCTGCCGGTCGGGGTGCCGGTACGCGCCGGCATGACCGACGGCTGCGCCGCCCAGATCGCCGCGGGCGCGCTCGACACCGGCAGCTGGAACTCGGTACTCGGCACCACCCTGGTCCTCAAGGGCGTCACCAGGGACCGGTTGACCGACCCGGCGGGTGCCGTCTACAGCCACCAGCACCCGGACGGCGGCTGGCTGCCGGGCGGGGCGTCGAACGTCGGCGCCGCCGTCCTGGACACCCGGTTCCCCGGCACCGACCGGTCCGCGATGGACCGGGCCGCCGCCCGGTACGAGCCGGCCGGTGGCCTGGTCTACCCGCTGCGTTCCCGGGGCGAGCGGTTCCCGTTCGTCCGGCCCGACGCCGAGCCGTTCGAGCTGGGTGTCTTCGTCGACGACACGGACCGGTACGCCGCCGTCCTCCAGGGAGTCGCGTACGTCGAACGACTCTGCTACGCACACCTGCGCCGCCTCGGCGCCGACGTCACCGGCCCGCTGTCGCTGACCGGCGGGGCGACCCGCAGCCGCTACTGGTCCCAGCTGCGCGCCGACGTGCTCGGCCGGGAGGTGACCCTGCCCCGGACCGCCGAACCCGCGTTCGGGATGGCGGTCCTGGCCGCCGCCGGCGACGGGCACCTCGCCAGCACCGCCCGGCGGATGGTCCGGGTGGCCGACGTACTGCCGCCCCGACCGGGCGCCCGGGAACGGTTCGCCGAACCGTTCGCCCGGTTCGTCGACGCGCTCGCGGACCGGGGGCACCTCGAGCCGGCGTTCGCCGACTACGCCAGGGAGCTGTCGTGACCCGTACGACGATCGTCCTCGCCCGACACGGCCGGACCGTCTGGCACCACCCGAACCGGTACGCGGGCCGCAGCGACGTACCGCTGGACCCGGTCGGTGAACAGCAGGCCCGGGACCTGGCCCGGTGGGCGGCCGGGGAGGCGTTCACCAGTCTGGTCTGCTCTCCGCTGCGTCGGGCCCGGGACACGGTCGCGCCGACGGTGTCGGCGACCGGGCTGGCGCCGGCGGTGGAGCCCCGGCTGCGGGAACTCGACTTCGGCGTCGCGGAGGGTCGTACGCTGGCCGAACTGCGCGCCGCCGACCCCGAGCTGGTGGCCAGGTTCGAGGCCGATCCGGTGGCCGGACACTTCCCCGACGGGGAGCCGCCGGCCGCGGCGGTCGCGCGGGCGCTCGACGCGCTCGCCGACCTCGCCACCGCCGACCCCGGCGGCCGGGTGCTGGTGGTCGCGCACAACACCCTGATCCGGCTGGTCACCTGCGCGGTGCTGGGCGTGCCACTGGCCGAGTACCGGCGCCGGCTGCCGGTGCTGGACCCGGTCGCCACGACCACGCTGCGCCTTCCGGTACCGGCCGACGCCGGGCCGGTGGCGTTGCTGGCCTTCAACGTGCCGTTGTGTCGAGGATGGAGCGATCCCGATCACCACGACGCCGACCAGAGGACACCATGAGCAAGCGAAGCGGAGTGCCGGTATGAACGCGCCTGACGTTCCGGAGCGCGCCCGGCCGGCGCAGCGCCAGGCGGAGATCGCCGAACACGTGCTGCAGCACGGCTCGGTCTCCGCCACCGACCTGGCGGAGATGTTCCACGTCAGCCTGATGACCATCCACCGCGACCTGGACGAACTGGCCCGGCAGGGTGTGGTCCGCAAGTTCCGGGGCGGGGTGAGCGCCCAGCCGTCCAGCGTCTTCGAGTCCAACGTGTCGTTCCGGCTGCGTGCCGCCCGGGAGGAGAAGCTGGCGCTGGCCCGGCGGGCGCGGACGCTGATCGAGCCGGGCATGGCGGTGATGCTCGACGACTCCACCACGACGCTGGAGGTGGCCCGGCTGCTGGAGGACGACCCCGGACCACTCACCGTGATCACCAACTTCCTGGAGACGATCAAGCTGCTCTCCGGGGTAGCCGGCATCCGGTTGCTGGCACTCGGCGGCGAGTACTACCCGACGCACGACTCGTTCCTCGGCGTCCCCTGCGTGGAGGCGATCGAGGCGCTCCGGGTGGACCTGCTCTTCGCCTCCACCTCGGCGGTCTCCGGCGGTTACGCGTACCACCAAGAGCAGGAGATTGTGCTGGTGAAACGGGCGATGATCCGTTCGGCGCAGCGCAGCGTGCTGATGGTCGACCACACCAAACTCGGCCGGGCCGCCCTGCACCGGCTGGCGCCGCTGCGGGACTTCAACCTGGTGCTGACCGACGCGCGGGCGCCGAAGGAGACGTTGGCGGAGATGCGGGAGCACGGTGTCCGGTACGAGATCGCCTGACCCGGTGGTGTACGGCGTCGACGTCGGCACCACCGTCACCAAGGCGGTCGCCTTCGACGTGACCGGTACGGCGCTGGCCCGGGCGGCCCGCCCGACCGTCCTGGACCGGCCCGGACCCGGCCGGTACGAGCAGGACCCGGACCAGGTCTTCGACTCGGTGCTGGCGGTCCTGCGCGAGCTGCGGGAACGGGTGCCGAACCCGGTGACCGCGCTCGGGGTCACCGGCCAGGGCGACGGGCTGTGGCTGCTGGACGCGCAGGGGTGCCCGGTCCGACCGGCGCTGTCCTGGCTGGACGCCCGGTCGACGCCGGTGGTCGACCGGTGGGCGGCGGACGGTCTGCTGGAGACGGCGTACCGGCGGACCGGGAACCATCCGTTCCCGGGCGCCTCGGGGCCGCTGCTCGCCTGGCTCGACGCGTACGAGCCGGACGTGCTGGACCGGGCGACCACCGCCGCGTACTGCAAGGACATGGTGGTGCAGCGGCTGACCGGGTTGCGGGCCACCGACCCGTCGGACGCCTCCGCACCGTTCCTCGACCCGCACTCCCGCCGGTACGACGAGGAGCTGATCGCCGCCTGCGGCCTGGCCCACCGCCGTCACCTGCTCGCCCCGGTCCTGCCCGCTCCGCACGACACCCTGAGCGCCACGGCCGCCGGGGCGACCGGGCTGCCCGTCGGGCTGCCGGTGGTCGGCGCGCCGTACGACCTGCCGGCCTCCGCCTGGGGCGCCGGGGTCCGGACGGTCGGCGCCGGCCTGCTGATCGTCGGCACCACGCTCGCCTGTCAGGTGCTGCGGGACCGGGTCGACACGACCGGTGAGCCGGCCGGCCTGACGTTGAGCACCTGGCGGCCCGACCGCTGGCTGCGGGCGCTGCCGGCGATGGTCGGCACCGCCGCCCTGGACTGGGTGCTGCGGCTGGTCGGCGCCACCCTCGCCGACCTGCCGGGGATGCTGGAGCGGGGCCGGGCCGACGGCCTGACCGTGCTGCCGTTCCTGGCCGAGTCCGGCGAGCGCGCCCCGTTCGTCGCCCCCCGGGCCCGGGCCCGGGTCGACGGCCTGCACCTGGGTACCGAGCCGGCGGACCTGGTCCGGGCCACCTGTGAGGCGGTCGCCTACAGCGCCCGGCACTGTCTGACCTCGGCCGGCCTGGCCGGGGACCTCACCGCCTGTGGCGGCGGCGTCGGTTCGACCCGGTGGGCGCAGATCTTCGCGGACGCGCTCGGCCGGCCGGTACGGGTGCTGGCCGGTGAGGAGATCGGCGCCCGGGGTGCCGCCCTGGCCGCGTTGTCGGTGCTCGACGGCAACCCGGCCGAACCGGCACCGCCGGTACGCGACGCGGACCCGGCCGACCTTGCCCCGCCGGTGGTCGATGCGGCCCCGGACGGCTGGTGCCCGCCGGGGCGGTGGTACGCGCCCGACCCGTCCGTCCGGGACCGGTACGAGACCGGGTACGCCCGCTACCTGGACCACCTCGCACAGGCCCGCCCGAGCTGGAACGAAAGGTGACCCATGAGCCCCACCCCGCTGTCCGTGCTGATCGCCGGCGACCACTTCGTGACACCCGACCTGGTCGCCGACGCCCTGCGGTCCCGGATCGGCCCGTCCTTCACCGCCCGGGTCGTGACACTGCCCTGGCCGCACACCCCGTTCGGGCGGGTGGCGGAGGTGGACGAGGCGTCCGGCGCCGAGGACGAGTTGATCGCGGCCCTGCCCGGGGTCGAGGTGGCGGTGACCCAGATGGGACCGTTCACCGCCCGGGTGCTGGCGGCGGCGGACGCGCTGCGGCTGCTCGTGGTGTGTCGGGGCGGTCCGGTCAATGTCAACCTGGCGGCGGCGGCCGAGGCCGGGATCGAGGTGTGCAGCACACCGGGCCGCAACGCGGTCGCCGCCGCCGAGCACACGGTGGCGCTGTTGCTCGCCGCGCTGCGGCAGATCCCGCAGCGGCACGAGGGGCTCCGGGACGGCGCCTGGCGCAGTGATCTCTACGCCCTGGACGAGGTGGGTACCGAGCTCGGCGGCAGCACGGTCGGCCTGGTCGGCTACGGCGCGATCGGTCGGCGGGTCGGTCGGATCCTGCGCGCGTTCGACGCCGAGGTGCTGGTCCACGACCCGTACGCCGACCCGGCCACCCTGGACGGGGCGAGCCCGGTCGGGCTCCCCGAGCTGCTGGACCGGTGCACGGTGCTGAGTCTGCACGCCCGGCTGACCCCGGAGACCGCCGGCATGGTCGGGGCCACCGAACTGTCCCGGCTGCGCCGGGGCGCGGTGCTGGTGAACACCGCGCGGGGCGGTCTGCTCGACTACGACGCGGTGGTGGACGCGTTGGAGTCGGGGCAGCTCGGCGCCGCCGCGTTCGACGTCTTCGACGCCGAGCCGTTGCCGGCCGGCTCGCGGCTGCGTACCGCGCCCCGGGTGGTGTTCACCCCGCATCTGGCCGGCGCCACCCGGCAGACCGCCGAGCGGGCCGCCGCCCTGGCCGCCGACGCCGTCGCGGCTTATCTCGCCGCCCGGGGCCGCTGACCGCGCTCCGGGACGCCGGGCCGCCGTGCACCTGCGGGTATTTCGCTGTGGGCATGGTCATAGCCGGGTCGGGACGAACGGTCGACCCCGCCGGGCCGTTCCGTCGATCCCCGGGTCGCCGGTAGTGGCGGCGACGAAGACCACACGGACGAGGAAAAGCCCCACGGTACGCCCCGCAGGGTGAGCAAGCACACGCTTCACCGAGGGCCGGCCGTACGACGGCCGGGTCCTGCGATCCTGGACGCGGAGCCGGCGACCGGAAAAGTGGCCGCCACAATCGCGCGGCCCACGTACCTTCTCACCCGCACCGGTCGACAGTGCCACCGGCCCCGAGGACTTGGAGATTCGTGACCAATCAAGCCGCCGTGGCGCCGAACAAGCTGGACGGCGCCGTTCTGAAGATCGCCGGCGTGGTCGTGCTCGGCGCGATCATGTCCATCCTCGACGTCACGGTCGTCAGCGTCGCGCTGCCGACCTTCCAGAGCGAGTTCGACGCGACGTACGCCCAGGTCGCCTGGACCATGACCGGCTACACGCTGGCGCTGGCCACGGTGATCCCGCTGAGCGGCTGGGCCGCCGACCGGTTCGGCACCAAGCGGCTGTACATGCTCGCGCTGCTGCTGTTCACGCTCGGTTCGGCGCTCTGCGCCAGCGCCGACTCGATCGGCCAGCTGATCACCTACCGGGTGGTGCAGGGCCTGGGTGGCGGCATGCTGATGCCGCTCGGCATGACGATCATGACCCGGGCCGCCGGCCCGGCGCGGATCGGCCGGCTGATGGCGGTCCTGGGCATCCCGATGCTGCTCGGCCCGATCGGCGGTCCGATCCTCGGCGGTTGGCTGATCGACGCGAGGAGCTGGCACTGGATCTTCCTGATCAACGTGCCGATCGGCGCGGTCGCACTCGTCTACGCCCTCCGGGCGCTGCCGAAGGACGCTCCCGAGCCCTCCGAGTCGTTCGACTTCGTCGGCATGCTGATGCTGTCGCCGGGTCTGGCACTCTTCCTCTTCGGCGTCTCGTCGCTGCCGGAGACCGGCACGATCACCGCCACCCGGGTCTGGGCGACGATGCTGGTCGGCGCCATCCTGCTGGTCAGCTTCGTGCTGTACTCGTTCCGGCCGCGCCACCCGCTGCTCGACCTGCGGCTGTTCCGCAACCGCAACCTGACGGTCGCGTCGATCTCGCTCTTCGTCTTCATCATCGCGTTCATGGGCGCCGGCCTGCTCTTCCCGAGCTACTTCCTGCAGGTCCGGGGTGAGTCGACGCTGCACGCCGGTCTGCTGATGGCGCCGCAGGGCATCGGGGCGATGCTGACCATGCCGATCGCCGGCACCCTGGCCGACAGGATCCCGGTCGGCCGGACCGTACCGTTCGCGATGGCGCTGATCGCCGCCGGCTTCTTCACCTTCACCCAGGTCGGCACGGACACCTCGTACCTGCTGCTCTGCGGTTCGCTGTTCGTGATGGGGCTCGGCATGGGCGGCACGATGATGCCGATCATGACCTCGGCGCTGCGCACGCTGACCGCCCACGAGACGGCCCGCGGTTCCACGCTGGTGAACATCCTCCAGCAGATCGGCAGCTCCATCGGCGCCGCGATCATGTCGGTGATCCTGACCAGCAAGCTGAACGGCTCGGCCGTGATCCCCGGCATGACCGACCCGCACACCGGCGAGCCGGTCACCGAGGCCGGCGCCGCGATCGCCCACCAGCACGGCGCGCAGATGCCGCTGGACCCGTCGCTGCTGGAACGGGGCCTGCGTTTCGTGGCGGACTCGTTCGCCAGCACCTTCTGGGTCGGCTTCGTGCTGGTCCTGCTGACCTTCATCCCGATCGCCTTCCTGCCGCGCAAGCGGGAGGTGTCGCGCCTGCTGGACGACCCGTCCGGCGAGGGCGGCGAGTCGACGCCGGCCCCGGTGCTCATCC
>NZ_JBDPLT010000057.1:0-54036 GCF_039871775.1 Plantactinospora sp. B5E13 | reverse complement strand
GACCGGTTCCGGTCGCCCGCCGCGCGGTTGTCGTGCCGGGCGGACTCAGCCCTTCACTGCTCCGGTCAGCCCGCCGACGATCCGACGCTGGAACAGGCTGAAGAACAGCAGTGCCGGAAGCATCGACAGGGAGGTGAACGCCAGCACCTTGGCCGTGTCGACCGAGTACTGCGACGCGAAGGCCTGCACGCCGAGGGGCAGCGTGAAGGTCTCCTCCCGGTTGAGGATGAACAGCGGCAACAGGTAGCTGTTCCAACTGTTGATGAAGGTCAGGATGGCCACGGTGACCACCCCCGGCAGGGACAGCGGCAGCACCATCCGCCAGAAGAAGCCGAGCCGGCCGCAGCCGTCGATCGACGCCGCCTCCTGGATCTCGTCCGGGATGGCCCGGACGAACGGCACCAGGATGATGATCGTCATCGGGATGGCGAACCCGATCTGCGGCAGGATCACCCCGGGCAGCGTGTTCATCAGCCCGAGCGTCCTGACCAGGATGTAGAGCGGGGTGATCGCCACGGTGAGCGGGAACATCAGGCCGGCGGCGAAGAGCGAGTACATCGCTCCCCGGCCCCGGAACCGGTAGCGGGCGAGGATGTAACTCGTCATGAGGCCGAGCGTGATCACACCCGCGGTGGTGACCACGGCGACGATGGTGGAGTTGAGCACCTGACGCCAGAACACCTCACCGGTCAGCACGTCGAGGTAGTTGCCGGTCTGCCACGGACTCGGCCAGCCCGCCGGGTCGTTGGTGATCTGCGAGTTCGTCCGGAAGCCGCCGAGGATGATGTAGACGACCGGGGCCAGCATCGCCCCGATCAGCAGCACCGCGACCAGATACACGGCCGGGTCGCCCCGGCCCGTCTTCCGGCGCGCCCGGATCGGCCCGCGCGCGGCTACGGCGGTCGCGGCCATCAGTTCCTCCCTCCGGTGATCGCGCCCTCGGTGTCACGGCGCAGGACGAACCGCTGGTAGACCAGCGCCACGACGAGCGAGACGGCGAACAGCACCACGGCCACCGCGTTGCCGTACCCGTACTCGCCGGCCATCCGGCCGTTGGCCACCATGTACGTGGCCATCGTCGACGTGCCCGCCGTCGAGGCGATGTACTGGCCCCAGATGATGTAGACGAGGTCGAACAGTTGCAGGGCGCCGATCATCGACAGGAAGGCCCAGATCCGGATCGTCGGCCCGAGCAGGGGCAGGGTGATCCGGCGCTGGATCTGCCAGTAGGACGCCCCGTCGATCGCCGCCGCCTCGGTCAGCTCCTCCGGGATGCCCTGCAGGCCGGCGAGGAAGAGGATCACGGCGAAGCCGATGTACTTCCAGGTGAGGATGCCCATCAGCGTCCAGATGGCCTTGTCCGGGTCGGAGAGCCAGTCGCTGCTCAGCCAACCCATCCCCAGATCCTCGAGCAGCGCGTTGACGGCGCCGTTGCCCTGGAGCAGCAGGCTCCAGCCGGTACCGACGACCACCTCGGAGATCACGTACGGGACGAAGACGAGGACCCGGATGAGGGTCTGGCCCCGCATCTTCCGGTTCAGCAGCAGGGCGAGCAGGAGCGCGGCCGGCCCCTGCAGTACCAGCGACAGCACGACGATCGCCGCGTTGTGCTGCAGGGCGTCGACGAACGTGCCGTCCTGGAAGATCAGCACGTAGTTGCGCAGGCCGACGAACTCGGTGGGTGGGCCGTACCCCTGCCAGCTGAAGAAGCCGTAGTAGGCGGCCATGGCGACGGGAAGGATGACGAAGGACAGGAAGACGAGCAGTGTCGGCCCCGTCATCAGCGCGATTTCCAGCCGGGCGGGCCAGCCGATGCCCTTGCGGCGACGGCGCCGGGTCGGGGGCGGCACGACAGGCGTGCCACCCCCGACCGTCGTCATCTCCGCCGACCGGTCCTGCGCGAGCTGCACGCTCTCGCGGTCTGTGTCGAACATGAGGTGGTTATCTCACCGACCGCTGGGCGGCGGTCTTGACCGCGCTGACGATGTCCTCGGGGGTGCCCTTACCGGCCAGCAGGTTCACCACGGCGGTGTTGAGGGCGTTGCCGACGTTCTGCCCGTAGACCGTGTCGAGCCACTGCGAGACGTACGGGGCCTTGCTGTAGGCCGCGAGTACGGACTTCAGGTGCGGCTCGGTCACCGCGGCCTGCGCCTCGCTGTTCACCGGCGGCGCCTGGAACGCCGTGTAGTACGCCTGCTGCACGGGCGTCTGCACCATGAAGTTGAGGAAGGCGGTGCACTCCGCCTTCGGGGCCTTCGCGGAGCAGGAGTACCCGTCGACGCCGCCGAGGATCGCCCCGGGCTCACCCGCGCCGCCCTCGATGCTGGGGAACGGGAACCAGTCCAGGTCAGGCAGCGGCTTCTGGTCCGGCGTCAACGAGCCGATGACGCCCGGGTTCCAGGCGCCCATGAGCTCCATCGCCGCCTTGTGGTTGGCGAGCAGACCGGCCGAACTGTTCGCGCCCTGCTGGGCCGAGGTCGTCAGGAAGCCGTTGTTGAACGGCTGCGTCGCGGCGAACTGCTGGACGTCCTGCCCGGCCTTCAACCAGCAGGGGTCGTCGAAGTTCATGGTCTTGGCCGTCTCGGTGAGCGTGGCCGTGCTGCACTCGCGCAGCGCGAAGAAGTAGTAGTAGAAGGCGGCCGGCCAGGCGTCCTTGGCGCCGATGGCGATCGGCTGGGTGCCCGAGGCCTTCAGCTTGTCGACGGCGGTCTGGAGCTCGGCGAGCGTGGTCGGCGTCTGGGTGATGCCGGCCTTGGCGAACAGGTCCTTGCTGTAGAAGAAGCCGCCGGGCAGGACCGCCACCGGCATCGCGTAGACCTTGTCGTCGATCGTCTGCGCCTTGAACGACCCCTCCGAGACCACCTTCTTGGTCGCGTCGGTGATCCCGCCGGTGATGTCCATCAACTGGCCGGCCTTGACCATCGCGGCCATCTTGCCGCCGCCGCGCTGCAGGAACACGTCCGGGGCGTCCCCGGAGTTCAGCGCGGTCTGCAGCTTGCCGTCCAGGTCCTCGTTCTGGATCGACTGGATCTCGATCGTCACGTTCGGGTTGGCAGCCTGGAAGTCGGCGACGGTCTTCTCCCAGAACGCCTTGCCCGGACCCGTCGAGGCGTTGTGCCAGAAGCTCATCGTGACCTTGCCGCCACTACCGCCGTCACCCTCCGAATCCCCGGAACCACAGGCGGCCGTTCCCAGGACGCCCGTCGCCAGGACTACCGACAGAGTCAGTAGCTTTCCTGCCCTCATCAACCTGTCCTCTCTGCCGAATGTGCCCAGCTGAGCCTTCTGGGCGAACGGAGACGTCGGTCCCGGCTGTCCAGGGTGGACGCGAGGGCCGCCGTCCCCCCGTCGACAGGCGCCGTCCGGCGGAGGGGCTCGCAGCCACTCGCAGTCGCCTTCGTGCCCGCCGGACGTCACATCATCTGTCTATCGACGGGCAAAGACTCGCAGAGGGAACCGAAAAACTCAAGACACGTTTCGGAAACTTCCAGGGCCGGTACCAGCGAGGTGGGGGTGGCCCGAGCAGCACGGTTTGCCGGTGCGAGCCGGCGGCACCGTGGTGTCTTGTACCGGAGGAGTTCCGGAAGGTCCGCCGCTGGTGCCCGGAGTGCCGAGCCGGCTGCCGCCGTCGGCTTTCGGGGTGACGACCGCTCCCGTACGGCCCCGGGGGCCACGACCAGGGGCCGGCCGCCACCGGTAGGGTGCGGTCCGTGGAGGTCGGGCGGTCCGGGGACGCGGTGGCTCCCGGGAGCCGGGACGCCGGAGGTTCACCGTACGGAAAGCCGCCGCCCGACTGCCGGTCGTCTGCGCCGGGTTGGATTCCAGGTCGATCAGAGACCTGCTCCACCCCCACGTCAGGAGGCGATCGTGCCCCGTATCCTGCCCACACTCGGACTGGCCGGTGTGCTGCTGGCCGCGGCCGTGGCCGTACCGGTCAGTCAGGCCGAGGCCCGGGACGACGACGAGCGGACCCGTCCGGTGGCCGGTGACCGGCCGCTGGTGATCGCGCACCGCGGCGCCAGCGGCTACCGGCCGGAGCACACCCTGGAGGCCTACCGGCTGGCGATCCGGATGGGGGCCGACTTCATCGAGCCGGACCTGGTCCCCACCCGGGACGGAGTGCTGGTGGCCCGGCACGAGAACGAGATCTCCGGTACGACGGACGTCGCCGACCACCCGGAGTTCGCCGCCCGGCGCACCACGAAGAGCATCGACGGGACGGCGGTGACCGGCTGGTTCACCGAGGACTTCACCCTGGCGGAGCTGCGGACCCTGCGGGCGAAGGAACGGCTACCCGAGGTCCGGGTGACCAACACCGCGTTCGACGGCACGCTGCCGGTGCCGACCCTTCAGGAGGTCATCGACCTGGCCCGGAGCGAGAGCCGGCGGTTGGGCCGGACCATCGGGATCTACCCGGAGACCAAGCACCCGAGCTACTTCCGGTCGATCGGCCTGCCACTGGAGGAACCACTGGTCCGGGTGCTCGAGCAGAACAGGCTGACCGGCAAGAAGGACGGGGTGGTCATCCAGTCCTTCGAGACGGCGAACCTGCGTCGGCTGGCCCGGATGACCGACGTCCGGTTGGTCCAGTTGCTGGACGCCACCGGCCGGCCGTACGACTTCACCGTCGCCGGCGACCCGCGCAGTTACGTCGACCTGGTCAGGCCGGAGAATTTGCGGTGGATCGCCGGCTACGCCGACGGCATCGGTACGAACAAGAATCTGCTCGTGCCCCGGGACGCGGCCGGCCGGCTGCTCACGCCGACCACCGTGGTCCGGGACGCCCACCGAGCGGGCCTGGTCGTGCACGCCTGGACCTTCCGGGCGGAGAACCAGTTCCTGCCGGTGGACTTCCGGACCGGTGCCGACCCGAACGCCCGGGGCGACATCATCGCCGAGTACGAACTCTTCTACGGGCTCGGTCTGGACGGGGTGTTCAGCGACCACCCGGACACCGCGGTGGCGGCCCGGGCCGGGCTGCGTTGAGCACGGCGCGGGCCGGTTTGGGCTGACGCCGTTTTCGTGGGGACGGCGGGTGCTGCCGGCCGGGTATCGGAACGGATGCCCGGCCGGCGGCACCCGGTTCGTGATATGAACGCTGGGTGACGGTGCATATCAGGATAAGACGGACCGTCTGTGGTGGCGGCTGAGCAGCGGGGCCACCTCGGTGACTCCCGCAGCGTTGGCCGGGCGACCTTCCTGGAGCTCTTCCTCGACCTGGTGTACGTCTTCGCGCTCACCCGGCTCTCCCAGCGCCTGACCGACGACTTCACCGTCAGCCGTCGGACCATGCTCTCCGAACTGGGTCAGACCAGTCTGGTCCTGCTCGCCCTCTGGCAGGTGTGGCTGTTCCACGCCTGGGCCACCAGCCGGTTCGACCCCCGACGGATCGAGATCCAACTGCTCACCGTGGCCACCATGTTCGGCGCCATGATCATGGCGGTGTCGCTGCCGCAGGCCTTCGGGGACCGTGGCGAGATCTTCGCGGTCACCTTCGTCGCGCTCCAGTTCGGCCGGTCGGCGTTCCTGGCGCTGGCGCTGCGCGGACACCACCGGCAGCCGTCGACCGTCCGGATCCTGTTCTGGGTGGCGCTCTCCTCGGCGTTCTGGATCGCCGGGGCGCTGACCGGCGGACTGGGCCGGGGCCTGTGCTGGACCGCCGGAGTCGTCCTGGACTTCGTCGGCGCCGCGCTGCGCTGGCCGACCCCCGGACTCGGCCGCTCCGACGCCCGCAGCTGGGGCGTCGGCAGCACCCACCTGGCCGAGCGGTACCAGCAGATCCTGCTGATCGCGGTCGGCGAGGCGATCCTGCTGATCGGGTTCGTGCTCAGCAACGTCGGCTTCGCCATCGAACGGACCACCACGTTCGTGGCGGCCTTCGTGGTCACCGTGCTCTTCTGGCGGATCTACTTCTACCAGGCGGGACGGCCGTTGGCCGACGCGCTGGCCCAGGCCACCGACCCGCTGCGGTTCAGCCGGGCCGCCGGCTACACACACCTGATGATGTTGTGCGGGATCCTCACCACCGTGGTCGGATACGCGCTGGTCATCGCCGACCCGTTCCAGCCCCGGGACTTCAGCTGGCTCGGGCTCATCCTCGGCGGTCCGGTCCTCTTCCTGCTCGGCCGGATCTGGTACGAACGTGAGGTGTTCGGCCGGGTCGCCCGCAGCCGCTGGTTCGGTCTGCTCGGCTACGCGCTGCTCACCCCGGTCGCGGTGGTCGTACCGCTGCTGGCGGTGCCGCTGCTCGCCACCGCCGTACTGGCCGGGGTGGTGGTCGCCGACGCGGTACGGGACCGGGGTCATCTGCTGATCGAGCCGAACCCGCCGCTGTGACACCGGTCGGCGTCCTCCGCACCCGGACGTTTAGCCCCCGACAGGTGGGTATCCGGCGGGCCGGGCACGAAGGGAGCGGAGCATGGCCGACGGCACGCCGGACTACTTCCGGCCCGAGGGCGGCTTCGTACTCACCACCCTGCTGATCGTCCGGGACGTCGACCGGTCCCGCGAGTACTACGAACGGGTGCTCGGTGCCGAATGTGTCCGCCTCCGCGACCCCTGTGTGCTGCGCTTCCACAACAGCTACCTGGTGCTCAACACCGAGGGCGGACCGACCGACGACAAACCGACCGTCCGGGCCCAGGCCCCGACCAGCTCCGACGTACTGAGCTGCGCGATGAACATCCGGGTCACCGACGTCCGGGCGGTGTACGAACAGTGGCGGGCCAGCGGCGGCGAGTTCCTCACCGAACCGAAGGACCACGGGCTGGAGATCCGCTGCTACCTGCGCGACCCGGACGGCTACCTGATCGAACTCGGCCAGGGCACCGGAATCCTGGCCGAGCAGGGCGAAGCCTGACCCCGACCGGTGCGCCGGGCCGGGACCGGGAACTCGAGCACCGTCCGAGATCATCGCAACCAGTCGCAGAAGAGGTGCTCCACCAACGCCCCGGCGACCGCGAACGCGTCGCGGCGACTCGCCCGGTAGACCTGGCGGCGGTTCAGCTCCCGGATGTCCGACCGGGTCCGGTGCTTGCGGGACCGGTCCAGCCAGCGGCTGAGCAGCGCCTCCACCGCCGCCGCCCGGCCCACCGTGGCAGCCACGGCCACCCCCAGCACACCCAGCGCCACCTGTGCCAACGTTGAGCCCGGAAACACCAGCAGCAGCGGCACGGCGACGATCAGCAGCGTCCAGCCCAGCCAGCTGGCGAGCACCAACCACACCGCCCACCAGTACGGGCGGCGTTCCCGCAGCCGGTCGAGTTCCCGGTGGTTCAGTTCGCCGACCACCATCGGACACCTCCTCGGGACGAGGCGTCGTCGATCGGGGCACCGTCGATCAGGACTGCCGGCCGCCGACACGTCGTGGAAGGGCGTCCATCACCGTACGATCGGCGGTCAAGCCCCGCCGGTCCCGGCGGGATCGGACCGGCCCGGCGCCGGAAGACCCGGACGCCCGACACTGCGCTGGAGGCGCGATGCTGCTGCCGGCACTCGACGGGAGACATCCGGACCGGGCCGACGCGGTCCGGATCGGGGACGAGACCGCCTCCTGGGCGCGGCTGCGGGACGCCGCCGAAGCGGTCGCGACCCGGATCACCGGCGCGCCGGCGGTCGCCGTGCACGCCACCCCCACCCTGGCGACCGTGGCCGGGGTGGTCGGCGGGCTGCTCGCCGGGGTGCCGGTGGTGCCGGTACCGGCCGACGCCGGTCCGGTCGAACTGCACCACATCCTGACCGACTCCCGCGCGGCGCTGCTGCTCGCCGACGACCCGCCGACGGTTCCGCTCCCGGTACCGGTCGAGCCGGTCGGCCGGGGGCGGCCACCGTCGGCCGGCCGGTTCACCGAACCTCCCGGTACGGCACCCGCGCTGCTGCTCTACACCAGCGGCACCACCGGGGCGCCCAAGGGCGTGCTGCTCAGCCGGGACGCGATCGGACACGACCTGGACGCGCTCGCCGAGGCGTGGGCCTGGTCCCCGGACGACGTACTGGTGCACGGACTGCCCCTCTACCACGTGCACGGGCTGGTGCTCGGGGTCCTCGGGGCGCTGCGGGTCGGCTGCCGGCTGGTGCACACCGTACGGCCGCAGCCGGACCGGTACGCCGCGGCCGGCGGGACGCTGCTGTTCGGCGTACCGACGGTCTGGTCGCGGATCGCGGCCGACCCGGCGTCCGCGCGGGCACTGAGCCCGGCGCGCCTGCTGGTCTCCGGTAGCGCGCCGCTGCCGGTCCCGGTCTTCGACCGGCTGCGTGAGCTGACCGGGCAGCGGCCGGTCGAGCGGTACGGCATGACCGAGACCCTGATCACGGTCAGCACCCGGGTCGACGGTGAGCGTCGGCCTGGACACGTCGGACTCCCGCTACGCGGGATCGCCACCCGGCTGGTAGACGACACCGGGGCCCCGCTGCCCGCCGACGGGGAGAGCGTCGGTGAGCTGCAGGTGACCGGCCCGACCCTGTTCAGCGGCTATCTGGGCCGGCCGGAGGCGACCGCCGCCTCGCACACCCCGGACGGCTGGTTCCGCACCGGCGACGTGGCGACCATCGGACCGGACGGGCAGCACCGGATCGTCGGCCGGGCCAGCACCGACCTGATCAAGAGCGGCGGCTACCGGATCGGCGCCGGCGAGGTGGAGAACATGCTGCTGAGCCACCCGGGGGTCCGGGAGGCGGCGGTGGTCGGCGCCCCGCACCCCGACCTCGGCCAGGAGATCGTCGCGTACGTCGTCGCCGACGGCGTCACCCCGCAGGCACTGATCGACTTCGTCGCCACCGGACTCTCCCGGCACAAGCGGCCCCGGCGGGTGCACCTGGTCGACGCGCTGCCCCGCAACCCGATGGGCAAGGTGCAGAAGCACACCCTGTTGTCCTGAGCGGTCGGCCGCCGACCGCCGGGTCGGCGACCGGGCCGTCCGTGAGGCCGCCGGCCGGTGACCGGGCCGGCCGACACCCGGCCCGGCGGGGTGATCCACTCGACGGGTCGGTCGGCTGCCCGGGTAGCGTGGTCGGCGGCACACCGGTGACCGGTGCCCGCCGGCCCACCGCACGGTGGTGCCATGGTGGCGGCGGAACCGTCGGAGCCAGACAGCGTCATAGCGGACCGGAGGAAGCGCGTGCAGACCCGCACTGATCTCGTCGAGGACCTCATGGGGCGCTTCCCGCACATTCCCCGTGAAGCGGTCATCAAGGAGGACCTGCTCCGGGGCGGGGTGGCGTTCGACGACTCGGCACTCACCGACAACGAGGGCGGCGAGGTCAAGCCGAAGTCGTACTTCATCTTCTCGTTCGACCACCGGACCCTGCCCGAGCTGGGTACGGCGGCGCTGCGGCGGCCCCCAGAGGAGATCGTCCTCACCGGCGGCCCGTACGAGCTGCGACGCACCGTCGTCTCGGTCCGGGTCAACCCGGACTCGCCGTACCGGGTCGCCGACACCGGCGACGGGGTGCTCCGGCTGCACCTGGACGGCCGGCCGATCGCCGACGTCGGGCTGCCGCCGATGCCGGAGTACTACCGGCACACCCTGACCAACGGCAAGTCGGTGATGGAGGTCGCCCCGACCATCCAGTGGGGCTACCTGATCTACCTGACCGTTTTCCGGGTCTGCCAGTACTTCGGCGCCAAGGAGGAGTGCCAGTACTGCGACATCAACCACAACTGGCGCCAGCACAAGGCGGCCGGCCGGCCGTACACCGGGGTGAAGCCGGTGGACGAGGTGCTCGAGGCGATGGAGATCATCGACCGGTACGACACCACCGGCGCGTCGAAGGCGTACACCCTCACCGGCGGCAGTGTCACCTCCAAGGTCGACGGGCTCGGCGAGGCCGACTTCTACGGCCGGTACGCCAAGGCGATCGAGGAGCGGTTCCCGGGCCGGTGGATCGGCAAGGTCGTCGCCCAGGCCCTGCCCCGGGAGGACGTGCAGCGGTTCCACGACTACGGCATCCGGATCTACCACCCGAACTACGAGGTGTGGGACAAGCGCCTCTTCGAGCTCTACTGCCCCGGCAAGGAGCGGTACGTCGGCCGCGAGGAGTGGCACCGCCGGATCCTCGACTCCGCCGAGATCTTCGGGCCCCGCAACGTGATCCCGAACTTCGTCGCCGGGGTCGAGATGGCCGAGCCGTTCGGGTTCCGGACGGTGGACGAGGCGATCGAGTCGACCACCGAGGGACTGCAGTTCTTCATGTCCCGGGGGATCACGCCCCGGTTCACCACCTGGTGCCCGGAGCCGACCACGCCGCTCGGCCGGACCAACCCGCAGGGCGCCCCGCTGGAGTACCACATCCGGCTGCTGGAGGCGTACCGGGCGACGATGGAGGCGAACGGGCTGAGCAGCCCGCCCGGCTACGGGCCGCCCGGAGCCGGCAACGCGGTCTTCTCGGTCAGCTCCTTCATGGACACCCTGCCGGCCGCCGAGACCGTCGCGGCGGAGTGAGCATCCGGCCGCGGAGACCGTCGCGGCGGAGTGAGCATCCGGCCGCGGAGACCGTCGCGGCGGAGTGAGCATCCGGCCGCGCTGAGTCGACAGTGCGGCCGGCTTGTCCGACGGCGTTAGGATCTTGCGCGTGGCTGATGAGGTGCGTGCGGAACCGTCCGAATTGGTGAAACTCGCCGGCACCACCCTCGACGCGTCGATCGCGCTCGGCGACGGGTGGCGGGCGGCGCAACCGGCACTCTCGGTGCCGGAGGCGGCGTTCGGCGTCCTGTCCGCCGGGCAGGGCGTGCACCGGTCGCACGTCGCCGCCGCCGAGGACGGTGACACCGCGGTCAACCGCCTGGTCGCGGTCTACGAGGGGGACGTCGACCGGCTCTACCGGGTCGCCTTCGCGTACCAGCAGGCGGACCAGGCGGCCGCGGCGCGGGCCCGGCGCGCCGGCGGTCGGCCCGGCCAGGCGGTGATCTGAGATGGCCCTACCACCGGAACCGGGCGGCGCGGCACCCCGCCCCGCGATCAGCGTCGGCAACCTCTGGGACCTGCGCGCCGACCCCGGCGCGGTCACCGCGGCGGCGAACGCCTGGCGGGGATACGCCGGCAAGGCGCTGGCCGCCCGGGAGAGCGTCGACGACCAGGCCGCCAAGCTGCGCGGCGACGCCTGGAAGGGCGACACCTCCGACACCTACCACGCGCACCGGGTCAAGCTCGGCGACGACGTGGAGGAGACCGCCGACGCGGCCAAGGCCGTCGCCGGGGTGCTGGACGACGTGGCCGGGTGGCTCACCCGGGGCCAGTCGATGCTCAGCCAGCTGTTGACGGAGATCAGCGGCAAGGTCCCGACCACGGTCGGCGGTGACACCGTCACCTTCCAGCCGCGCGACGCCGACGACGAGAAGGCCGTACGGGCGGCGATCGGTGAGGCCCAGGAGGCCCACCGGCACTACAACGGCGAACTGTCCCGTTGCATCGGCGCACTGGAGAAGGCCCGGGCCGGGCTCACCTCGGTCAGTCGGTCCTGGACCACGGTGGTCGAGGGCTACAGCGACGGCTGGACGCTGCCGCCGGAGGCGAGCGCCGGCACCACGGTCATCCGGGTCGGCGACGACGTGGTGATCAACACCGGTACCGGGGACGACAAGGTCAGCATCACCGTCGACCCGAAGACCGGTGAACAGATCGTCACCATCAACGGCACCACCATGCGCTACCCGGCCGACGCGCACATCGTGATGCGGACCGGTGAGGGCAACGACGAGATCACCGTACCCAGCGGCACCCGGGTCGACCTCACCCTGATCGGCGGCGAGGGCAACGACCGGATCCACGCCGGCGACGGCCGGGACGTCATCCTCGGCAACGACGGGCAGGACCGCATCGAGTCCGGGGCCGGCGACGACCGGGTCAGCGGCGGCGCCGACCGGGACTACCTCGACGGCTACCGGGGCGACGACGTCCTCTCCGGCGGGCACGGCGACGACACCGTCTACGGGCTCTCCGGCACCGACCGGATCTCCGGCGGCGAGGGACGTGACTACCTGGAGGGTGGCACCGGGAACGACAACATCGACGGCGGCGCCGGCGACGACATGATCTCCGGCGGTCGGGACGCCGACGTGATCCGGGGAGGCGGCGGCGCCGACCGGGTCTACACCGGCCACGGCACCGACCGGGTCGACGGCGGCTCCGCCGGCGACACCGTCTACGGCCAGCGCGACGACCGCACCGAGGGCACCGAGAAGGTGGTCACCGTCGAGCTGAAGGACATCGGCAAGCACATCACCATCGAGGGCTCCGACGAGTTCAAGGAACGGGTCCAGGCCGACCTGGACATGCTCCGCGCCTCGCCCCGGGGACAGATGATGCTGGAGGCCCTCGACCAGGCGCACGAGAACACCAAGGCGCCGGCCGCCGACTGGCCGCTGCTCGGCGGCATCGCCTACCAGGGCGACACCTTCACCATCCGGGAGACCACCGACGAGAACGGGTACGCCAACCGCAACGACACCACGTTCGGCAAGACCTGGTCGCAGCACCCGACGATCGACTACAACCCCCGGTTCGACACGCTCTACGACGGACCGCCGGTGGTGGTGCTCTACCACGAGATGTCGCACGTCTACGACTACGAGTACAGCGGGCTCGACCGTACCGAGTACCAGGGGCCGGACAACCCCGGCGTACCGAACGGTGAGCGGGCCGCGGCCGGGTTGCCGATCGACCACGACAACAACCCGAACACGCCGAACATCATCGACCCGAACCAGCCGTTCGAATACACCGAGAACGGGCTCCGGGACGAGATGGGCGCGCCGGCCCGACCGAGGTACTGAGGTGAACCTTCCCGTACCACGGCGGCGGCTCGCCGCCGCGCTCGGCGCCGTCGCGGCCCTGCTGGGCGCCGCCGGCTGCGACCGGGGCACCGAACCGACCGCCCCGACGCTCGACGTCGGCCTGACCGTCACCACTGCGCGCGAGCCCGACCTGCTCCGGATCGACTACACGCTGGTCAACCGGAGCGGCGGCGAGCTTGTCGTCTTCTCCGGCGTCCCGGCCGAGGAGACCCACGACAGTCCGGTCGTCGACCCGAACGCCGTCTACGCGACCGCCCAGGACGACACCACCGTCGAGCTGGCCAAACGGGTCTTCGCCCCGCCGGAGGGGGGCGGGATGGCCGTCGACTTCGTCGTCCGGGGCGCGGTCCTGGCGCCCGGGGCGAGCCTCGGCGAGGCGCTCCGGATCCCGCTGCCGCTGACCGCGCGACAGCCGTACGACAGCGCGGCCCGGCTGCCGGAGCGGGCCGACCGGGCCGTCTTCTGCGTCGGGGTCGCCCGCCGGGACGCGGTGCCGCCGATCCCGGCGGCCAGCGGCGACACCGACGAGCGAGCGAGTTATCCGCACCGGGCCAGCGTCGCCCGGGCACAGCAGCTCGTCTGCGCCGAACCGTTCCCACTGTGAATGTCGGTTCACCACGAATTCAGTGAACGAGTGCCGCGACCAGGCCAGTGGAGTGTCCCCTCACCCTTGCGGACGCTATGACGCAGTGCGTCCTTGGTTGTACTGACCGGGGACGTTGATTGAGTCTGGGGCGTCGCGAGTCCACGATCACAGGCGGTGGTCGGATCGGGGCTGGTGGCTTTTCGCCTTCTGTCGGGCGTAGTAGGCGCGGGCGCGGTTGCGGTCTCCGCAGTCCTTCGTGTTGCACCAGCGGCGGTTCCGCCGCGGTGATGTGTCGAGATAAACCCAGCCGCACTTGACGTCTTCGCACTGGTGGAGGCGGTCGAGGTCGTCGCGCTGGGTGAGGGCCACGAGCCCGCGGACGATGCGATTGCGGGGCAGGCGGAGGTCGGTTTCCCGGTCCCGCCATTGCCAGCGGTCGCCCGCACGGACCAGGTCGGCTGCGGCGATCGCCGCCCGGTACATGTCCGCGAGGTCTGCGGCGGCCTCGCGGTCGTCCTCGAAGAGAGCTGCGTAGACCCTTTCGCGCGCCTTGATGACTTGTTGCCGTTCCCGTTCGGCCCGGGCGTCGTCCCCGCCAGCGAGATCGCGCAGAGCCACGGCCTCGTCTCCGGTGATCAGATCGGACTCGATGCACCAGTCGACGACATCGGAGAAGGTCCTCAGCCGCTCAATGCGTTCGTACCCGCCGAGGCGCCAGTCAACAGTGTTCACCAGGTCGAGCATGCGGTCGCCCGCGACGTGGCCGAACCTCACCATCATCTCCTCTCATGGTCAAAAGCATTATTGCATGTGAGGCACCACTCCTGGCATGCTCATGCCCAATCGTTCAATCACTCATGAGAACACCGCCAGGAGACTGATCGTGCCTCCCGCCGCCCCACGCAGATCGTTCACTGCCCTGTGGGCGTCCCAAGCGTCCTCAAACCTCGCCGACGGGCTGCTGCAGGCCGCGGCGCCGCTGCTCGTCGCCACGCTGACCCGTGATCCGCTCGTGGTGGCGGGCATGACGGTGGTGCAGTTCCTGCCCTGGCTGGTCGCCACCCTCCCGGCCGGCGCGATAGCCGACCGGACGGACAGACGTCGGATACTCACCGCTGGCAACTGGCTGCGCGCGGCCGGGTTCGCACTGCTCGCCGTGACCCTGACAAACGAATGGCGCCACGTCGCACTGCTCTACGCCGCAGTGTTCCTGGCCGGTTGCGCCGAGACGCTGGTCGACAACGCGGCCCTGACCATCCCGCCCCGTCTCCTACCCCGTAAGCAACTCGAGCGCGCCAACGGCCGGTTGTTCGCGACCCAGTCCGTCATCAACACTTTCATCGGTCCGCCTGCCGGCGCGGCGTTGTTCGCGCTGGCAGCATCAGCGGCCTTCTACACCGGCGCGGCCGCGTTCGCCCTCGCCGGCCTTGCAGCTCTGCTGCTGCCCGCGCTGCGCCCGACCAGCGAGGAACAGGAGCGCCGCCGCTCGACCCCGACCACCATCACTCAGGACATCCGCTCCGGATGGGCGCACTTC
Source organism: Plantactinospora sp. B5E13 (assembly GCF_039871775.1). Classification (NCBI taxonomy): domain Bacteria; kingdom Bacillati; phylum Actinomycetota; class Actinomycetes; order Micromonosporales; family Micromonosporaceae; genus Plantactinospora; species Plantactinospora sp. B5E13. Next base: position 39,123 of record NZ_JBDPLT010000057.1, on the reverse strand, counting down.
TGGCGCCACGATCTGCTGCGCCGAGTCGCGTTCATCTCGGCGGCAATCAACTTTTTCGGCGCGGCCACCGGCGGTTTGCTCGTCCTGCTGATCACCGGCCCATACCAAATGCCCGTGGCGCATTACGGCCTGTTCATCGCCGTTCCCGCCGCCGGCGCGATCGCCGGCTCCCTGCTCGCCGAACACGCCGTGCCCCGCATCGGCGGCGGCCCCATCACCTGGCTCGCCGCCCTCGCCCCCGCCGCCAGCTACGCCATCCTCGGCCTGGGGCACAACACACCCCTCGCCCTTGCCGGCATGTTCTGCGCTGCCATCGCCACCTCGCTGAACCAGATCGTCGTCAGCACCCTGCGCCAAGCAGCAGTACCCGACGAACTCCTCGGCCGCGTCACCGCCGCCTACCGCCTGGTCGTCCTGGGTGTCGTCCCCCTCGGCGCCCTCGCCGGCGGCCTGCTCGGACGCAGCCTCGGGATCCGCGCCCCCTTCATCGCCGCAGCCCTCGGACTCGTGCTCGCCGCGTTCCTGCTCGCCTCCCGGGTCACCACCCAGGCCCTCCGTGACGCCGAAACCCATCACCACCGTGCTGTTCCTCAAGCGCCGGGCGCCCGATGATCAGTGGTGGCGGGCGGCGATACCCTGGTCCCCGTGACCACCGGTGGGGGGTGGACACCGGATGTCGGGGCGGGACCCGGCCCGGTCGTCTCCGGCAGGCCGAGACTGCTCCGGCGGCTCGACCAACTCGCCCGTCGCCGGCTGGTGACCGTCATCGCCCCCGCCGGCGCGGGCAAGACCACGCTGCTGCGGGAGTGGGCGACCCGGGGCCGGGCCGGTTGGCACACCCTCGTCCCGGCCGACCGCGACCCGCAGGTGCTGCTCACCGCGCTGGTCGCGGCGCTGCGACCGGTGGCCGTGACCGCCGGGGGAGCGGCACCCTCGGTGCCCAGCGGCCCGACCGGGCCGGCCACCCCGGCCGAACTCGCCGACCGGCTGCTCGACGCGCTGCCGGCGCCCGCCGCCACCGGTCCGGTCCGGCTGGTCCTGGACGACCTGCAGGTGCTGGGCGCCGGACCGGCCGCAGAACTGCTCGGGGTGCTCACGACCTGGCTGCCGGAAGGATTCGTGCTGGTCCTCGCCGGCCGGGAACCGGCCCCGTTTCCGGTCGGGCCGCTACGGTCCGCCGGCCGACTAGGCGAAATAGGCGCCGCCGACCTCGCGCTGACCCCGGCCGAGGTCCGTCGGACGCTGGCCGCCATGCGGGCCGGCACCGACCCGGTCGTCGAACGGATCGCCATCGAGTCCGGCGGGTGGCCGGCGGTCGTCACGTCCGCCGCCCGGCTGGTGACCGCCGCCCGGCCCGGGGCGCCGGCCCCGATGCTGGATCGGCACCAGCTCGGCGGGTCGCTACCCGGGCTGGATCCCGCCGACCTCGCCGCGCTGACCGAGCGTGACCTGCTGGCGCTCTGGACACTGGCGGCGGTACGCGCCGGCGGTCCCGATCCGGACGGGCGGCTCGGCCCGGTCCGAGAATGGGCGCTGCGGAGCCTCGCCGACCCGGCCCCGTCCGCTGCCGCCGACCGGTCCACCGATCCGGTCCGGCCCGAGGACGGCCGGTCCGCGCTCCGGGCGACCCGGATCCTGTCCGCGGGACCGAGTGGAATCCCGGAGGTCGACGTGACCCTGGCCGACTCGGCGATCCGGGACGACAGACCCGACGAGGCGTTGCGCTACCTGGCGGCGGTACCGGACGGGACCCGGCTGCCGGCCGCCCTGACCTGGCGACTCGGCGGGGTACTACACCGCCGGGGCGACTTCGACGCCGCCGAGGCGCTGTTCGAACGGACCGTGCTGGAATCCGATCCGACCGACGGCACCCCGCCGCCCGCCCGGTCCGACCGGGCCCAGGTCCTCGCCGGCTGGGCAGCCGCCCGGTGGGCCCGGGGCGACCGGGAGCGGACCCGGCAACTCGCCGACGAGGCCGTCCGGGTCGCCGAGCAGAGCCGGGACGACGCCGCGCTCGCCGCGGCGTACGTGGCCCGGGCGCTGGTCGCGTTCAGCGAGGGGGACCGGGCCGGCAACGAACACGCGTACGCCCGGGCGCTGGCCGCGGCGGAACGGGCCGGCGACGTCGTCCAGCAGCTGCGGATCAGGGCCAACATCGGGTCCCGACTCGTCGAGGAGGGACGGTACCGCGCAGCGACCGAGGAACTCGGCTCCGCGATTATGCTCGCCGAGCGAACCGGGGAACGCCTGCTGCTCGCCCTGGCCCTGCACAACCGGGCCGAGGCGTGGCTGGGTCTGGGCGAACTCGGCCCGGCCCGGGCCGACTCCGACCGGGCACTCAGCCTGTGGCAGCGGGACGGCTCACCGCTGGCGGCCTTCGGGCTGCTGCTGACCGCGCGGGTGCACCTGGTCTGCGGCTCGACCAGCCGGGCGGTGGCCGCCTACCAGGCGGCATGGTCGATGGCCGAACCGGACGGCAACGCCCAGGCACTGGTGGAGGCGTGCGCGGGACTGGCCCGGAGCCGGTACGCCGACGATCCGGCTGTCGCGGCCGACTACGCCCGGCAGGCGTTGACCCTGCCCAGCGCCGGTGGACCGACCGCCGCCGAACTCGCCGCCGGCTGGGTCGCGCTCTGCTCCGGCGATCCGACGACCGCGCTGGCGCACGGCGAACGGGCCCGCGCCGAGGCGGGACGACGCCGGGACTCCGCCGGGCTGGCCGAGGCGATCGAGCTGGTGGCGCTCGCGGCGGGCCGGTCCGGGGTGGACGGCAACGCCGGACCCGGGTCGGGTCGGGGTCGTACCCCGGCCGGGCTCGTCGAGGCGGCGGCGATCTGGGCGGACGTCGGCAACGAGGTCGGACTCGCCACGAACGCACTGCTGCGGGCCCGGCTGACCGGCGACCGGCTGGCCGAGGACGTCGCCGCGGACCGGTTGCACCGGCTCGGTGTACGGGAGGGGGCCTGGCATGTCGCCGGGCCGCTCGCGGCGATCGGGCCGGCGCCCGTCCCCGAGGTCGCGGTGCAGACCCTGGGACACTTCGCGGTCCGGCTGGCCGGCGTGCCGGTGCCGACCACGGCGTGGCAGTCCCGGAAGGCCCGCGAACTGGTCAAGGTGCTGGCCGGCCAGCTCGGCCGGCCGCTGGCCCGGGACGCGCTCGCCGGGGTGCTCTGGCCGGAGGTGCCGACGGAGGTGGCGCTGCGCCGACTGTCGGTGCTGGTCTCGACGGTACGCGGGGTACTCGACCCGGACCGTCGACATCCGGCCGACCGTTACCTGGGCACCGATCCGGCGACGGTAAGGATCAATTCCCAACACGTGGCCCTGGACACCGTCCGGTTCCACGACGCCGCCCGGGCCGTCATCGCGGCGGACAGCACCACCCTGCCGGGGGCCCGGACGGCGGTCGGTGGCGCCGACCGGTCGGGCGACCGGGAACCGCCGGGCGGGGTCGAGATCCTGGCCCGGCTGGAGGCGGTGGTCGCGCTCTACACCGGGGACTTCTGCGACGACGGTGAGGTGACCGGAGACTGGGTCGAGCGGCCCCGCGCCGCGCTCGCCGAACTGCACCGCGAGGCGATCCGCCGACTCGCCCGGCGCTGCCTGCGGGTGGGGCGGCCGGAGTCCGCCGTCGGCTGGTACCTGCGGCTGACCACCGAGGACGGCTACGACGAGTCGGCCCACCTCGGGCTGGTCAGCGCCCTGTCCGCGGCCGGCCGACACGGCGAGGCGGCCCGCCGGTACCGCGAGTACCTCGGGCGGATGCGGGAGATCGAGGTCGAGCCGGCGGCGTTCCCGGACGGACTGTCCACGCTGATCGGCGACCTGAACGATTCCTGAAACACCCCCGAACATCACCGACGATGATGGCGCGACGGCAGGCCGCGCGCCGGGACGGTAGCCCTGCCCGACGGTGAGTACGGAGGGAAGGTTCATGTCCGGTTGGCGACGGTCCGCGGCGCTCCTCGCGGTGGCGCTGGTGACGGTCGGCGTCGGATCGTGCGGGATCCGGTCCGACCGCGGTACCGGGGTCACCGGGGGCGCGTCCGCCCGCACCTACGGGTACGGACCGGTACGCGACGGTTCGGTGACGTACCAGCCGGACGTGGTCCTCGTCGAAGGCGGACCGGACGCGATCCGGGCCGCCAGCGCCGATGGACTGACCTGGACCATCGACCGGAACGCCCCGGGCGCCGACGATCTCGGACCGGGCCGGATCATGTACGCCACCAGCCGCGCGATCGGCCGGGTGGTGCAGGTCCGCCCGGCCGGCGACGACCTGGCGGTGACGCTCGCCCCGGTGACCCTCACCGAGGTCTTCCGGGACGCGGACTTCCGGTCCGACCGGGTACTCGACGACGCGGCCCTGGTCTACCAGGAGGTCCCGGAGCTGCCGGGTGCGGTGAGCACGCCGACGGGGGAGCGGCCGCCGGCCGACGCCACCACTCCGGTTGGCCTCTCCAGCGCCGACCGTGGCTCGAGGGTCGCAGCGGTGGCGCCGACGGTCGCGGGTATGTCGCCGGCGGTCGGGGGCTTCGCCGACGGGCGGCAGCGTGGGCAGGCCGGACCGGCCCGTGCGTTGTCCGGCGGCAACGAGGCGGAGACCGTGCTCGCCCTGGATCCGGTCCGGCTCGCCCCGGCGGCCGGCGGGCGGTTGCCGCCGGCCCGGGAGCGGAACTTCACGGTCAGCGTCGGCGAGTGGGAGGCACAGCCGTACCGGGTTCCGGGCAAGCTCGGCCTCAAGATCGGGTACGCCGCCAACGAGAACCTCAAGGTCTACATCGACTTCGCGATGAACGTCGACCAGCTCCGGATCCGCAGCGCCATGTCGATCGTGAACGGGGCGCTGGGCAGCTCGACGTTCGCGGTCGACGGGGTGAGGAGCATCTCGGTCGACATCTCCGCCGGTGCCGCGAACGGCGCCGACGACAACCGGAAGGTCCGGATCGAGGTGCCGGTCGAGATGAACTTCCAGATCCCCGGCGAGCCGCTGGTCTACAGCAACACCTGGAAGTTCATCGTCGCCACCGGCCTCAGCGGCAAGAACACCACGGTGCAGGCGGCCGGCGAGTGGGCCGTCAACGGCACCCTCGGCGTGGTCGACGGCACGCCGCGGAAACCGACGCTCTCGGTGGTGAAGAGCATCATGGACTCGGTCACCGGGATCTCGATCGGGCCCAGCGGCCTCGCCTTCGCGGTCGAGGTGAAGATGGGGCTCGGGCTGGGCATCCCGGCCGCCTTCGCCGGCCTGTACGCCAAGCTCGTGGTCGACATCGGCGTCACCAACGGGTCGGCGCTCGGCGCCCCGTTGACCCGGTGTGTCCAGGCGAGCCTGAACGCCAAGGTGGGCGGCGGTGCCGGCGTGAACCTCTCCTCCACGGCCTCGGCGGCGCTGCGGAAGTTGCTGCCCAAGACGGTCAAGTTCGAGCTGGAGAGCGAACGACTCTGGCCCATCCACCGGGCCGCCCAGACGTTGCCGGCCGTGCCGCTCTGCGTCGGCTTCGGATGAGCCGTGCGGCTCAGCGTGAGCCGTGTCGCGTCGCATCGGCTCAGGGTGAAAGGAAGGTTGATGGTCATTCGAACCGGGGTCCGTGGTCGCCTGGCGCTGGCGGCGGTGGCCGTACTCGTGGTTGTCGGGCCGCTCGGCTGTGGCCGGCTGACCGGCGACGACCCACCGGCGGTCGCCGACGACAGCCCGCCCGCGACCGCCGCCGCCGAGCCGGCGGGGGAGCCGACCCCGGCGCAGCCGCCCGCGGCCGAGGTGGATCCCTGCGCACTCGTCACCGACGAGGAGGCGGAGAAGCTCGCCGGCACCCCGCTGGACGACCCGGTGCCGGTCCGGGAGACCTGCACCTGGACCGGCCCGGTGACCGGGCCGACCGCCCAGGTCGAGGTCTTCGTCGGAGACGGGGCGAAGAAGTTCCTCGACATCGAACGGGAACTCGACCACGAGATCTGGCCGCTCACCGGCATCGGTGACGAGGCCTGGGCCGAGGACGGGGCGGTCTTCCTCAACAAGGGCGGCGTCTGGGTGGCGCTCCGGTTGACCCTGCTCAACGACCCGAAGGAGAACCGCGAACCGCTCGAGGAACTCGCCCGGACGGTCGCCGGCCGGCTCTGACGGAGGTGCCGGCTCCGTACCCGGGGTCGGCGCACCGGTCAGTCCGACGCGCTGGACACCGCCGCCGTCGGCACCCCGTCGCGGCAGGTGACGGTCATCCGGACGGTCCGGTTGCCGTGCCGGAACGTGACCGTCGTCGACCGGGCCGGTCCTGGCTCGACCTGCTCCACCCGGTACGGCGACGTCGCTGTCCAGGACAGCAGCCGGGCCTCGCCGTCGGCGGTGCAGGACGCCCGGACCGAACCACCGGCGGAGTCCAACGTCCGTTCCACCGTCGGTGACGGTTCTGGCGACGACGGTTCCGCCGGAGTCGCCGGAATCCCGGTCTCCGGCGCGGTGGTGGCCAGGTCGATCGGACTGGCCGGGGGTTGCCCCATCGCACCCGACGACGGCAGTGGCGGGCCGGACCGGGCCTCGGACCCGCCGGCGATCATCGGTCCGCTGCCCGGCGGCGGGGTCAGGGACGTACCGACCCGGGGTGTCGTCTCCGGCAGTCTGGGGTTGGTCGACTGGCCGGGCGGCGCCGGCGGGACCGGACCACCCCGGGGCCCCTGGTGGAAACCGAGGGGTTCGGCGAGCCAGAGCAGCAGACCGGCGACGAGCACCCCGGCCATCCCGGCCGCCGTACCGGCCAGGGCGATCGGGCGTGGGCGCCGGGGCTGACCGGCCCCGGCGGAGCCGCCCCCCGCGCGGGGCACCAGCACGGTGGACGCTTCGCCCTCGGCGGTCGTCGACGCGGCCGCGTACGCCGGTTCGTCCTGGACGACCCGGACCCCGGCCGCCCGGGCGAGGACGGCGGCGACCTCACGTGCCGTCGGCCGCTGCGCCGGCTCCTTCGCCAGGCAGCGGTGGCACAGCTCGACCACCCGGGCCGGCACCCCGGGCAGCCCGGGCAGCGGTGGTGGGGCGACGTACACGTGGGCCCGGAGCATCTCGGTCGCGGTCTCGGTGCTCCACGGCAGCTTTCCGGTCAGCAGCCGGTAGAGCAGCAGGCCGACGCCGTAGACGTCCGACGCCGGCTCGACCGCGTCGCCGGTGATCCGCTCCGGGGCCAGGTAGCCCGGGGTGCCGAGCAGTTCGTCACCCCACTCGGCCGCCTCGCTGTCCGGGCTCACCGCGGCGGCGATGCCGAAGTCGACGACCTTGGCGCCGGATGGCGGCAGCAGGACGTTGCCGGGTTTGATGTCGCGGTGCACCAGGCCCTGGGTGTGCGCCGCGGTCAGCGCCGCCGCCACCTCGGCACAGATCCGGAAGGCGAGCTTCGGTGGCACCGGCTCGGCGGCGATCCTCTGCTCGAGGGTCGGGCCCGGCACCAGTTCCATCACCACGTACGGCAGGCAGGTCAGACCGGTGACCGACTCGCCGTAGTCGTACACCTGGGCGATGTTCGGGTGGGAGAGCGCGGCGGCGGCCCGCGCCTCGTGCCGGATCCGCCGCCGGGACACCGGGTCACGGGCGTGCGGGCCGGCGAGCAGTTTCACCGCCACCGACCGCCCCAGCACCTCGTCCCGGGCCCGCCACACCACCGCCATGCCACCCTGGCCGAGCTGCTCCTCCAGCCGGTAACGGCCGCCGAGCACCTGCTGCGCTTCCACCCCGACAGTCTGGCGAATCGGCATCGGCCCAGCCGGCCCACACGCCGGGGGTGTGACCGGCTTGTTGCCCCCCGTACACAGGTCCGACGAGGTGGGACGGCTATTCCGGCACGTGGACCGGAACACTGGTGATCACGACCCCGGGCAGGTCCCGCAGGGCGCGGCGCAGCCGCAGTTCGGTACGGGTGTGCAGCAGTTGGTGCCACAGGTGTCGGACCACCAGCTCCGGCACCACCACGGTGAGGGTCACCTCCGGACGGGCCGCGTGCAGCGCGCCGACGTACTGGGCCAGCGGGCCGATCACCGCCCGGTACGGCGAGATGATCGTCTCCAGCCGCAGGTGGTTGCCCCAGACCTCCCACTGCCGGCGGAACCGGTCCGCCTCCTCCCGTTCGGGGCTCAGGTGGACGGCGAAGACCGGTTGCCCGAGCGAGGTCGCGTACGCCAGCGCGCGCAGCGCGGCCAGGTTCATCCGGGCCACCGGCACCACCACCAGGTGACGTACCTCGGCCGGGGTGAGGTCGACCCCGAGGTCACCGCCGCCGGGGGACTCGCCGGCCTGTTCCGGCAGCCCGGCCGGGCCGGTGTGCCGGTCCGGCCGGGCCGACAACGTGGCGTCCGGCGTGGTGGAGACGGTCAGCGCCTGGCGCATCGCGTCGTAGTGCGACCGGATGTGCAGGCTGAGCAGGACCAGCAGCGGCACCGCGACCACCACCACCCAGGCACCGTCGGCGAACTTGGTGATCGCCGCGGTGACCAGGACGATCGCGCAGAGCGCCGCACCGACCGCGTTCACCGTCGCCCGGCGCCGCCAGTGGCGGGCCCGGCCTCTGCGCCAGTGCATCACCATGCCGCTCTGCGAGAGGGTGAAGGCGAGGAAGACCCCGACCGCGTAGAGCGGGATCAGCGACTGGGTGTAGCCACCGAAGGCGACGAAGATCAACGCTGCCGCGACCGCCAGCGCGACGATGCCGTTGCTGAACGCCAGCCGGTCGCCCATGTGCAGGAAGCGGCGGGGCGCGTAGCCGTCCCGGGCCATGAAGAACAGCAGCCGGGGAAAGTCGTTGAAGGCGGTGTTCGCGGCGAGCAGCAGGACCAGCGTGGTGGCCGCCTGGATGACCGCGTACCACGGACCGCTGGGAAAGGTGTGCCGGGCGAGCTGGGACAACAGCGTCTCGTCGTCCCGGGGCACCAGGCCGTTGACGTCGATCAACAGGGTGAGTCCGGCGAAGAGCACCACCAGGATGCCGACCATCCAGGTCAGCGTCGTCCGGGCCTGTCGCCACTCGACCGGTCGGAAGGCCGGCACCGCGTCCGCGACCGCCTCGATGCCGGTCATCGACGCCGCGCCGGAGGCGAAGGCCCGAAGCACGACGAGCAGCCCGAGGCCCTCCACCGCGCCCACCGGTGGCGGCGGGACGGCCTCGAAGCCCCGGCCGGCCGCCCGGGCCAGCCCGACCGCGAAGAGCAGCCCGATGGCGGCGATGAAGAGGTACGTCGGCGCGGCGAAGAGCTTGCCGGCGGCCCGCACCCCGCGCAGGTTGCCGGCGAGCAGCGCGGCGATCACCAGCAGCCCGATCGGCACGGTGTACGGGGTCAGCCCGGGCAGCGCCGAGGTGATCGCGCCGACCCCGGCCGCGACCGAGACCGAGACGGTCAGCACGTAGTCGAGGATCAGGCCGGCGGCCGCGGTGAGGCCGAGCCGGGGTCCGAGACTGTCGCTGGCCACCAGGTAGGAGCCGGCGCCGTGCGGGTAGGCGTAGACGGTCTGCCGGTACGACGTACCGACCGCGATCATCAACACGACGAGGGCGGCGGCGATCGGCAGCGAGAGCCGGAGCGCGTCGCTGCCGGCCAGCACCAGCACCGCGAGCATCGCCTCCGGCCCGTACGCGACCGAGGAGAGCAGGTCGGAGGAGAGCACCGGCAGGGCGACCAGTTTCCGCATGCGTTCCTGCAGCACGGCGGCGCTGGCCAGCGGTGGGCCCAACAGCCGGCGACGGACCCGGCCGGCGACCCGGCCGAGACGGCTGCGGGAGACGTTCTCCGTGCCGGTCGCGGTCAACTCCCCCTGACGCCCGGTCCGGAACATCTCGACCCGGGCGAACCGGCCGAACCGGCTGGGCGTGGGCTGGTGGTCGTGCTGCTCGAGATTCGGATCCAGCGGCAGTTCGGTGTCACCCTTCGGGCGACCCCGCAGCGCGGCCCCCCACGCCCGGCCGACCTCCCGCAGCGCCGTCAGCTCGGCCTCGTTCAGCGGCGGGAACTCGGCGGACGGGCTGAAGACGTTGCTCGGGCCCTCCGGCGGCGGCGTACCGTCCCGGTCCCGCCCCGCCCGCTGCCGGCCCGCCATGCCCCGCTCCTCCTCCCGTCCCGTCTCGCACTGTCACCGATCCGGCCCGTCCGTGCCGGGGGAATGGCGATTCCCGGGCCGGAAAGTATGGACCGGGTGCGGGCGGCGGACCCGGACGTGGCCCGACCAGGGGTCGGGACCACGTCCGGCCGGCGGGGGATCGGGCTTCGGCGCAACGGGCAGTCGGTGGGGGCGGCCGACCCACCCCGAGGCGGCCGACCCGCCGGAGCCGGGCGCGTCCGACGACAGGTGCTTGCGAATGCGATCACGGGCCGGGTACGGGGCAGTGGAGGATTTGCCGTCCTCAGTAGCATCGAGCCATGCCTGGCCACACACACGTCGAGAAGTCCGGTTCCCCGGAAGAAACCGAGCTCGACACCGCGGCGGACCCCACCGCCGAACCGACCCCCGAGCCGAAGCCACGGCGTCGACGGGCCCGTCGGATCGTCCTCATCACACTCCTGGTGCTGGCCCTGCTCGGCGGTGGCGGCGCGGTCGCGGCGGGACTCTACGTCCGCTCGGTGGAGTCGGGCATCGAACGCGTCGAGGCGTTCGACCAGGTGCCCGAGGAGTCACGGCCGGTCAAGGTGGCGCAGGACGCCAAGAACATCCTGATCCTGGGCAGTGACACCCGGGATCCGGAGAACACCGGCGGCTCCCGCAGCGACACCATCATCCTCGCCCACCTGCCCAAGGACCGGTCCAGCGCGCAGCTCATCTCGATCCCCCGGGACACCTGGGTCAACGTGCCGAAGAGCAAGGACGGGCAACGGGGTGGCCGGGACGCCAAAATCAACGCGGCGTACGCCTGGGGCGGCATCCCGATGATGGTGCAGACGGTGGAGAAGTTCACCAAGGTCCGCATCGACCACGTGGCGCTCGTCGACTTCGCCGGCTTCAAGGAGATCGTCGACGCGCTGGGCGGCGTGGAGATCAACGTGGAGAAGGGGTTCACCTCCACCCACTCCCTGCTGCCCGGCGGCCGTCGCGAGTTCCCACAGGGCAAGCAGGTGATGGACGGTGCCGAAGCGCTCGACTACGCGCGGGAGAGGTACGCCTTCGCGGACGGCGACTTCGCCCGGATCCGTCACCAGCAGCAGGTGATCCGGGCCATCCTGGACAAGGCCGTCTCCGGCGGCACCCTGGCCAACCCCGCCAAACTCAACGCCTTTGTCAAGGCGTCCGCGGACTCGGTCTCGGTCGACAAGACCCTCTCCCTGCTCGACCTGGGCATGGAGCTGCGCCACCTGCGCAGCGGCAACCTCACCTTCGTCACCAGCCCGTCCCGGGGCACCGGTCGGGTCGGCACCGAGAGTGTGGTGTTCGCGGACGACAACAAGGCCGAGAAGTTCTACGACGCGGTCCGTCGCGACGCGGTGCCGGAGATCCTCGGCGCCGCCAAGTAGCCGTCGGGCCGTCCGGCCAGCCACCGGTCGAAGGTCGTCACCCGGCGTGGTGGCGGGCGGTGGTTAGCCTCGACCCGTACATCCATCGACGTATGGACATTCGGCGCGATGGCGGAAAACGTCGGTCCCGCCATCGCGCCGAGTGGTAGAGGACCGTGGGATACGACTCTGACAGCGCGGCGCGCGTGGTCGTATCCTGCTGACGGTCACCCGCCGCGCCACGGGTCGTGCCGATGCCATGGGGGAGGTCCTTGCAATGGTGAGCAGGGCGACGACGCAGCAGGGCGCGCCAGGGGAGTGGCCCGTCGCCGACCCTGGCGTCCCGACCGGCGCGGACGGCCCGCCGGAGACGAGGACACCGCCCGGCCCCACGCCGGAGATCCCACGCCCCCGCCAGGACGGCGACGGTCGAGTCCCGGATCCCCCACCCCGTCCGGGCCTCGACACCACGGCGGTGCTGCCGTACGCCGGTTCCGTCGCCTCCACCCGGACCCGCCGGCTGCGTGCCTGGATGCTGACCGCACCGGTGGATTTCGCCGCCCTGCTGGCACCGCTCGTACTCTCCGACCGCTACTGGCGGGGGACCCTGTTCACCGCGGTGTTCACCGTCACCATCTTCGCCACCGGCGGGCTCTATCGCGGCCGCCGGCACATGAGCATCCTCGACGAACTGCCGAACCTCTGTGGACGGCTGCTCGCGTCGGCCGCCATCGTGGCGATCATCGCCGCGCTGCGGCACAACTCGGTGGAGTACATGGCCGGTTTCATGCGCGGGGTCGCGCTCTCCGCCGGCCTGGTGATCGTCGGCCGTGCGGTCACCCGCACCCTGGTCGTCACGGCCCGCCGACGCCGCTGGGTGGAACACAACGCCATCATCATCGGCGGTGGTCCGGTCGCCGCCGAACTGGCCCGGCTGCTGCGCCGTAACCCCCGCTACGGGCTGCGGTTCGTCGGCTGTGTCGACGCCACCCCCCGATCGGGGCCCGGCGCCATCCCACTCATCGGCACCCTCGACGACCTCGAGGAACGGATCCTGACCACCGAGTCGGACGTGCTGATCATCGCCGAGCCCGACTGCGCCGAGTCCGCGCTGATGGAGCTGCTGCGACGTCCGGCCAGCGCGCGGTGTGACCTCTGGGCCGTCCAGCGGCTGTGGGGCTCCCACTCCCCGGGCGGGCTGCCCGACCACATCGGGGCGATTCCGGTGGTCCGGGTCCGGCACACCACCCTGTCCGGTCCGCGTTGGCTGCTCAAGCGGGCGTTCGACATCGTCCTCGCCGCGGTCGCGCTGATCGTGCTCAGCCCGGTCGTGCTGCTCTGCGCCCTGCTGACCCTCCTGGAGGGTGGACGCGGCATCCTGTTCCGGCAGGTACGGATCGGCCAGTACGGCCGCCCCTTCCACGTCATCAAGTTCCGGACCATGCGCCCCCGGGACGACGAGGAGGCGGCGACGACCTGGTCCATCGCTGAGGACCACCGGGTCGGCCCGATCGGCCGTTTCATGCGCCGTACCTCGCTGGACGAGTTGCCACAGCTCTGGAACATCCTGCGAGGTGACATGACGGTGGTCGGCCCCCGCCCCGAACGTCCGTACTTCGTGGCGAAGTTCAGCGCCGAGCACCCCGACTACGCGATGCGACACCGGGTGCCGGTCGGGCTGACCGGGCTGGCCCAGGTGAGCGGCCTGCGGGGCGACACCCCGATCTCCGACCGGGCCCGGTTCGACAACTACTACATCGAGAACTGGTCGCTCTGGCTGGACGTCAAGGTGCTGCTGCGGACCGTCGGGGAGGTGCTCGGCGGCCGGGGGCGTTGACCGTTCCCGGCGTCGGGTGCCGCGGCCGGGGCCGGCCGGTGTCCCGCCCGCGCACACGGCGCGCCGCCGTCAACCCGCCGGTAGGAAGAGCGGAAGCGGCGTGACCTGGAAGTCGGGCAGGTAGCGTCCCGGGTCGGCCCGCAGCACCGAGCCGATGACCGTGCCGAACACCTGCCGGAAGTCGACGTTGGCCTTCAGGTCACCGTCGTCCAGATCGGCCAGGCTCGGCTGCTCGCCGTAGAGCCCGGCGGCGACCTGGGCGCCCAGCACCAGGACCGGTCCGGCGGTGCCGTGGTCGGTGCCGTCCGAGGCGTTGGCGCGTACCCGTCGGCCGAACTCGCTGTAGACCAGCACGGTCACCTGGCGGCCCGCCCCGGTCCGGGCCATCCGGTCGACGAACCCGGTCAGCGCCTGGTCCAGTTGGCCGAGCAGCATCTCGTGACCGGCCCGCTCCTCGGCGTGGGTGTCGAAGCCACCGAGGCTCACCGAGTAGACGCGGGTCGGTACGCCGGCCTCGACGCACCGGGCGACCGCGGTGAGCTGGGCGGCGAGCGCGCTGGAGCCGCCGGTGCCGGTGGCCGGCATCGGCGGGATGTCGCCTGGTCCGGTCGGATCGCCCGCCGGGGACGGCTCGCGCATCAGCTGGTCGATCCGGAGCAGATCGGTGTACGCGGCGGCGGCCCGCGCCTGCATCGCCGGCTCGCCCGGCTCCGCCCGGCCGAGTGCGGCCAGCCGCTCCGGGGCCAGTCCGGACGGCAGTTTGAGCCCGTTGAGGCTGACGCACGCGCCGGCCCGGGTCTCGCCGGCGAGCAGCGGCGGCAACGCCGGCTCGAAACTGACCGCCGCCTCCGGGCTCGCCTTCGTCCCGTCCAGCCATCGTCCGACCCAGCCGCTGTAGATGGGTTCCGCTGGTGAGGCGGTCTGCCAGATGTCCATCGACCGGAAATGGCTGCGGTCCGGTCGGGGGTAGCCGACGCCGAGGACGACCGCGAGGCGCTTGTCGTCCCACAGCCGCTTGAGACCGGTGAGCTTCGGATTGAGTCCGAGCCGGTCGTCGAGCGGCAGCACCTGCTCGGGGTCGTACGCCAGCTCGGGGCGGGCCGAGTGGTACCGGCTGTCGGCGTACGGGATCACGGTGTTCAACCCGTCGTTGCCGCCGTACAGGGTGACCAGCACGAGTTTCTGGTCGGGCCCGGTCGCGGTGGGGTCGGGGCCTTTGCGGAGCAGTTCGGCGAGACCGAGGGTGGCGCCGCCGGCGGCCAGGGCCGCGGCCCCGGTCACCCCGGAGGCCAGGAGGAACCGTCGTCGGGTCAACGCGTCCATCAGGTCACCAGGTATTCCGGGCTGTTCAGGCCGAGGACCAGCAGTTGGCGTGGGTCCTGCACGGTCCGGAGCACCTCGTAGGTCCGGTTCGTCCAGCCGGGCAGGCAGAGCAGTTGGGCCAGTCCCTCCGGGGTCAGCCGGGTGGGCCGGACGAGGTCGGCGAGCCTGCCGGCGAGGGTGATCCGGGACTGCGCGGCGGCCGAGGTCAGCCAGGCGGTGCCGGCCGGCCAGCCCCCGACACTGGGCGGTGCGAACGGGAGCTGGCCGAGCACCCGCATCTTCCACAGCAGGTCCGTGGCCACCTCCACCGACAGACCGCTCATCCGCAGTCCCAGCTGGCGCATGGCGCCGACCAGCCACTCCACCGGCTGCTTGACCAGGCCGTTCGCGGTGGCCGGAAAGGCTTCGTCGGTGAAGAGGGCGCGGAGCATCCGCATCGGATCGGGAAACGCCTCCACCATCCGGTCCCGGGTGCGCTCCGGGACCGGTTCGGTCGAGGAGGCGTAGCGGAACCAGAGCCGGGAGGCGACGAACCGGGGGCATTCCGGATGGTTCAGCAGCAGGTCGACCAGACTGTGCGCGGTGAACCGGGAGGTCACCCCGAGAATCGTCTTGGTGCCCGGGTCGTGGCGTTGCCGGTCGAAGACCGGGGTCTCCTGTTCCAGGATCACCCGCCAGCCGGTGAGCGCCCGGCCCGCCTCCTTCACGTCGCGCTCGGTGTACCTGCCGATACCGAGCAGGAACAACTCGAACAGCTCCCGGGCGAGGTTCTCGTTGGGCGCGTCCTTCTTGTTGTGCTGTCCGTCCAACCAGTAGATGAGCGCCTGGTCCTCGACCATCCGGTGGGCCAGGTCGACGACGTCGCGGGCGGTCCGGAAGGTGCGGTGCTGGGTGAGCATGAACTGCGCGCTGCACACCTTGTCCACCGACGTGGCCCAGTGGCCGTGCCAGAAGAAGACGAGCTTCTCCCGTGCCTGGTGGTCCGCGACCGCCATCCGGTCCAGCCACCACCGCTCGATCCGTTCCGCCTGTGCCTTGCGCATCCGGTCTGCCCGCTCGTGCTGGGCGCGGGTCGGATTCGGCAGGTTGGCGTGCGGATCCGGGCCGATGTCCGGGAGCGGGGCGCTGCTCGCCCCGACGTCCGGGCCCGGTGGCGTGACCAACCGCTCGAGGGTGGCGGCGTATCCCGACTGTCGCGCCGCGCTCAGTTCGGCGGCGGTGGGTCCAAAACCGGCGCGACGCAGCAGCAGCGCGACGTCGTCCGTCATGACAGAAAACATAGGCGACGTCCAGGCCGAGCGGCAAACATCCGCCCGTCCGCCGATGGTCGGGACCGCGGAAAGGGGAGGGCGGACCTGACCCGGCGGGTGGGGGCCGACGGGGGCTGCGACGACTTTGACACCTGCCCTAAGGTGCCTCAGTGGAACCTCTCGTCACCCTGACAGGATTACCCACGTCGCAGCCACCGGCATCGCCGGCGGTCCGCGTCGCCATGGTCCCCGCCCGCGCCGCGGTCGACCTGGTCCTCCTCGACGGGCGCGGTGACGCCGCTTGACAAGGCCGGAAGAGACAGGGTGACGACAACACGAGCGCCGGGCGACCCCACCGGGTCCGCCGATCCGACCATCCTGGTGCTGGGCACCGCCGAGTGGAACGCGCACATCGCCACCAACCAGCACTACGTGGTGCGGGAGTTCGCCCGCGCCTTCCAGACCCACTTCGTCGAGTCGCTCGGCCTACGTCGGATCAGACTCGACCGTCGGGACGTGACCAGGATGGCCCACCGGTTGCGCAACTCGGTACACCGACCGGTCGCCAGCGACCAGCGACCCGTACCGGAGCGGGCCACCGTCATCTCACCCCTGGTCGTACCGGTGCACCGCCGCCCGACCCGACTGGTCAACCGGGTGCTGCTGGAACGGGCGGTGGCGCGCTGGCGGGACAGCCCTCGCCCCCGGGTGCTCTGGACGTTCACCCCGGTCACCTACGGGCTGGAGCGGTACGCCGACCGGACCGTCTACCACTGCGTCGACCTGTTGGCGGCCTTCCCCGGGATCGACGGGGCCGCGGTGGCAGCCGGCGAACGGCACCTCACCGGTACCGCCCGTCCGGCGATCGGGACCAGTCAGGCGGTGGTCGACCACCTGACCACGGTCGGGTTCCCCGAGGTACGTCTGCTGCCGAACGTCGCCGACGTGGACGTCTTCGCCGCGGCCAGCCAGCCGACCGGGGCCCGCCGGCCCGCGGCGCTGTTCGCCGGCAACCTGTCACCCCACAAGCTGGACTTCGCACTGCTGCGCGCCCTGGCGGTCGCCCTGCGCGGCGAGGGTGAACTGCTGTTGGCCGGCCCGGTCGCCGCCGGTGGCGGAGGCTTCGACCGGGAGCTGGCGGAACTGCGCCGACTCGGGGCGACGTACCTGGGCGTGCTCCGGGTCGACGAACTCGCCGAGGTGGCCGGCCGGTGCACGGTGGGGCTGGTGCCGTACGCGCTCAACCCCTACACGACCGGGGTCAGCCCGTTGAAGTGCTACGAGTACCTCGCCGCCGGCCTGGACGTGGTCAGCACCCCGGTGCCGGACGTCCGCCGGGCGGCGGGGGCGACGGACTTCATCGAGGTGGCCGACTCGATCGACGACTTCGTCGACCGGGTACGCGGTGCCCTCACCCCGAAGTCCGATCCGGAGATCGCCGCCCGGGTCGGGTACGCCCGCGACTTCGGCTGGCGGTCCCGGGGCGCGGTGCTGCGGGACATCGTCACCGGCGGCGACGGCACGGTCCCGCCGGCACACCGGGAGGGTCACCGTGGCTGACCGCGCACTGTCGGCACGTCTCGCCCCGCTCCTGGCCCGGCTGACCCCCGCCCCCGACCGCTATCCGCTGCTCGCCGTGGTGACGGTGGCCCTCGCCGTACCCCAGTTCTACCTGTTGCCGCGGGGCAGCGTGGACATCTCGCTCGCCACCCTGACGACCGTTGCGCTGGCCCCGGTGGTGTTGCTCGGCGTCCGGGGCGGCACGGTCCGCGACCTGCTCCGGACCGGTGTGTTCCGGCTCGTCCTGGCGCTGCTGGTGGTCCGGGTCGTCGCTCTCGCCTGGTCGCCCGACCCGCGCGCCGGCCTGCAGTACATCACCCTGTTGGGCCAGTTCGCCGGCATGCTGCTGTTGATGGGGCTGGTCTCCGGTCAGGGCTGTACGGCACTGCGCCGACTCGAACGGTGGTACTGGCCGCTGGTGCTCACCGAGGCCGCCCTGGTGCTGCTCTTCCGGCTGGCACCCGGGCTGGAGGACGCCTATCTGCGGTCTGTCGGCGGATTCTTCGCCGGACAGAACACCGTTGCCGCGCTCTTCGGTGACCACCCGAACAACGTGCTGGACCCGGCCAAGGCGGGCGGCTTTTTCATCAACGCGAACGTGGCGGCGATGTTCCTCGGGATCAACGGTCTCGCCGCCCTCGCCCTGTCCCGGCTCACCGGCACGCGCTGGGTACGCCTGGCCGGCCTGGCCGCCCTGGCCACGGTGCCGTTCACCGGGTCGAAGTCCGCCATCGTGCTGGTCCTGCTGCTGCCGGCGGCCGCCTACGGTCTGCACCACCTGCGCCGTTCGACCCCGGTGGTACGCCGGTACCTGCTGGTCGGTGCCGCCGTGGCCGGCGTTGCCCTGGTGCTGCTGCTGGTGCTGAACCGCGCCTTCCTCGGTGCTCTCGCCGAGGCGTTCGTGGGACGGGCGGAGATCTGGCGGTTCGGCGGCGAGGCGATGCGGGAGCATCCGATCCTCGGGCTCGGGTACGGCGGCTGGGACGCCGGGTTCGCCGGCTACGCCGACCGGCACGACATGTGGCGGATCCTGCCCCCGCACAACATCCTGCTCGGTGCCTGGGCGGTGACCGGGCTCGTCGGGCTCGGGCTGACCGTCGCGTACTTCGTGGCCGTCGGTCGGCTCGTCCTGCGACGGCGGCACACGACCGACGAGCGGTTCCTCGGTTACGCCGGCGCCGCGCTCGGCTGGATCCTGCTGCAGGGTCTGGGCGAGAACACCGACATCTTCGGTGACATCCACCTGATCCCGGTCGTCGCACTGCTGCTCGTGTGTCTCGTCCGGCCCGTCGCGGAGGAATCGAAGGACCGTGCCCACCACCCCGACCGTCGGGATCCTGCGTCACCAGCAGTTCCGTCCCTCGGAGACGTTCATCGTGAACCAGGCGCTGGCGATGCGGACCTTCCGTCCGCTGTTCGTGGGCCGGGACGAGGTGCCGAGCCGGCCGGGCACGGACTCGGTTAGCGTGTCGGGGTTCGGCCGGGCGGCGCTGTTGTCGTACACGTTGACCCGCCGTCCCGGGCCGCTGGCCGGGGTGCTGCGGGAGCGGGGTACCAGGCTGCTGCACGCCCACTTCGGGGTCGAGGGTGTCTACGCCGTACCGCTGGCCCGGGCCCTGGGAGTGCCGTTGGTCACCACGCTGCACGGTTTCGACGTGACGGTCACCAAGCCCCGGCTGCTCGCCTCCGGCAAACCGTCGTGGGTGAACTACGTCACCTGGCGCGCGGAGCTGTTCGACGCCGGGGCGACGTTCGTCTGCGTCTCCGAGCACATCCGGGCCCGGGCCGTGGAGTGGGGCTATCCGGCGGACCGGCTGGTGGTGCTGCCCACCGGGGTCGATGTCGAGCTGATCCAGCCGGCCGGGACGGTCGCGGCACCCCGGATCCTGCACGTGGCCCGGCTGGTGGAGAAGAAGGGGACCGCCGACCTGCTCCGGGCCCTCGCGGTGGTGCGACGGGCGGTGCCCGACGCGCATCTGGTGATCGTCGGGGACGGCCCACTGCGGGAACCGTTGGAGGAACTCGTCCGCGAGTTGGGCCTGGGGGCGGCGGTGGAGTTCCTCGGCGCCCAACCGCACGCCGAGACGCTCCGTCAGCTGGGCGAGTCCCGGCTGGTCTGCGTACCCAGTCTGACCGCGACCACCGGCGACCAGGAGGGGCTGCCGACGGTGGTGCTGGAGGCGGCCGCCGCGGCCCGCCCGGTGGTCGGCACCGACCACGGCGGCATCGGTGAGGCGGTGACCGACGGGACGACCGGATACCTGGTCGGCGAGCGGGACGTCGCCGGGCTCGCGGAGCGGCTGACCGCGCTGCTCCGTGACCCGGATCTCGCCGGGCGACTCGGCCGGGCCGGGCGGGCGACCGTCGTCGAGCGGTTCAACCTGCGACGGCAGACCGACAAGCTGGAACTGTTGTACGGGACGTTGACATGATCGAGTCGATACTGATCTTCTCCCGCGCCACCCCGTTCCACCACACCGGCGGGATGGAGACCCTCGCCTGGAGCCTCGCCACCGAACTGGCCCGGACCGTGCCGGTGGTCCGGGTCGTCACCACACACATCCCGAACCGGTCGGGTAGCTTCTCCGCCGACGGGGTGGAGGTCGTGCCGTTGCCGGCGACCCGGCCCGGCCGGTACTCGCCGGCCTGGTGGCGCCGCTCCCGCGACTACTGGACCTCGCTGCCGGCGCCGCCGTCCGCGGTGCTGTCGGTGAGCGCCGGCGGCTACGCCGTGATCCGGGCCAGGGCCCGGCAGCCGTGGACGCCGTTCGTCCTGCAGGCACACGGAACGTCCATGATGGAGATCGGGTCGAAACTGCGGGCCCGGGACCTCCGTTCGCTGGCGACCGCGCCCAAGAACGCCGCCTGGCTGGTCCGGGACCTGGTCCGGTACCGGGACTTCGACCGGATCGTCGCGGTCGGCGCCCGGGTCGCGGAGTCGCTTGTCGCGTCCCCACAGCGCTGGTCGGTTCCGCCGGGCCGGGTCGCGCTGATCCCGAACGGGGTACGTCCGGCCGATCACGGATTCGACCTGCCGGCGCGGCGGGCGGTACGGGCCGAGCTCGGCATCGCTGACGGGGTGACCGTGGTCGGCTGTGTCGGCCGGCTGCACGTGCAGAAACGGCTGGACCGGGCGTTGCGTGCGGCGGCGGTGCTCCGCGACCAGGGTGCGGGTCAGCGGTTCCGGTTCCTGCTCGTCGGTGACGGGCCGGACGAGTCGCGGCTGCGTGGCCTGGTCCGCGACCTGCGGCTGGCGGAACTGGTGACGTTTGTCGGGCGGGTGCCGCCGGACGGGGTGCACCGCTACTACGCGGCGGCCGACCTCGCCCTGCTGACGACGGCGCGCCTCGAGGTCGGGCTGCCGATGGCGATCCTGGAGGCGCTGGCCAGCGGGCTGCCCTGTGTGGTGCCGACCGGGGCGGCCGGGCCGGGTACGGCCGGGCAGACCGCGCTCGGCCCGGTGCTGCACGAGGTCGACCCCGGCGACGCCGGTCGGCTCGCCGAGGTGCTGGCCGCCGTGCCCCGCCCGGACGGTGGCCGACCCAGTCTGCTGCCCGGGGAGTTGACCCTCGACCACTGCGCCCGCAGCTACCTGTCCCTGCTCGCGGAGCTCCGGGGCGGGTCCGGGACACCGTGACCAGGATCTTCCTCCGGCTGGTGCTCGGCGGCCTGACCGGCAAGGCGCTCGGCCTGGTCCGTGAGGTCCTGCTCGCGGCGCTCTTCGGTGCGGGTCGGGTGGTGGCGGCGAACCGGGTGTCGCTGACCGCCACCCTGGTCCCGATCAACTTCTTCACCGCCGACGCGCTCTCGGCCGGGTTCCTGCCGCAGTACGTCCGGTACCGGCAGGAGCGGCCGGCGATGGCCCTGGTGCTCTACCGGGCCGTACGGACCCTGCTCACCGGGTTCTCACTGCTGCTGGTGGCCGGACTCCTGTTCGGTCGGCAGCACTGGGTGGCGCTGCTGGCGCCCGGCCTGGATCCGGGGACCGCACGCCTCGCCGCCACGATGCTCGGCATCGCCGCGCTCTCGGTACCGGCCTACGTGCAGTACAACCTCTACACCCTGGTGGGGCTGGCGCACGACGACGTACGACTGATCAACCTCCGCCCGTCGGTGCAGAGTCTCGGTCTGATCGGGGCCACGGTGGCGGCGTACCTGACCGGGCACGTGTCGCTGCTCGCCTGGGGTTTCACCGTCCCGTACCTGCTGCTCCTCGCCTGGGGCGCGTACTGGATCCGGCGCCGGGGCTATCTGCGGCCCCCTGGTCCCGGGGAACCGACGGAGGCGGCGGCCGAGCCGGCGGTGCCCCGCGACGCCTACCGGATCGCGCTCGGCGAGTTCTGGCGACGCCTGCGACCGCTGCTGCTGGTGCCGGTGATCCTGCAGGGGGCGATCGCGGTCGAACGGGCCGTCGGTTCGCTGCTCGGCGTCGAGGTGGTGGCGGCCACCGAGTACGCCCGGTTTGTCGTTGACTCCTGCATGGCCCTGCTCGCCGCACCGCTGGGCCTGGCCGGGCTGGCCTCGTTCGCCCGGATGGCCCCGGAGGACGTGGCCGGCGGGTTGCGCCGCCTGCTGCCGCCGGTGCTCTTCGTGACCGTGCCGCTGTCACTGGTCCTCAGCCTGAACAGCACCGGCATCGTCACCGTGCTGTACGCGCGGGGCGTGTTCGACCAGCGGGCGGTGGAGGTCTCCGCCACGCTGCTGCTCGGCTTCGCCCTCGGCATCTGGGCCCAGGTGATCGGATACACGCTGGTCAAGGTGCTCAACGCCCGGGGCGCGAACGTCCGGGTGGCGTGGGTGAACGCGGTCTCGTTCGCCGCCGCCGCCGGGGTCAACCTGCTGCTGTTCCGGCACTGGGGGCCGTTCACCCTGGGGGCGGCGGCCTCGGTCGGCGGGCTGCTGATGTTCCTGCTCTCGGCCAGGCTGCTCGGGGTGCTCGGGTACAGCGCGCGGCTGATCGCCGTGCTGCTGCCCGGTGCGGTTCTCGCCGGGCTGACGGGATACCTGCTGGCCGGGCCCGGGATCCTCCGGCTGCTCGCCTCCGGTCTCGGGATCCTGCTGGTCTGGGTCGGCTACGCGGCGGTGGTGCCGGGGGTGCGTCGTACCTTCCTGGTCGGCATCTGGGCCCGGGCGCGACAGCTCACCGGGGCCGGGCGGACCCCCTGACGAGAGGAGGACCGAGGATGGAGTCGCACGTGGACGGTCCCGAGATCCGGAACACGCCGGCCGGTTGCCTCGCCGGGCGTTCCGTCGCCGTGGTGCACGAGTGGTTCGGCGCCACCGGCGGTTCGGAGAACGTCTTCCGGCAGATCGCGGCACAGGTACCGCACGCCGAACGGTTCGTGCTCTGGAAGGACCGTGACGCCGACGAGCCGGGGCTGCGTGAGTCGTGGCTGGCGAAGACCCCGTTGCGGCGGACGAAGGCGGCGGCGCTGCCCCTGATGCCCCTGGTCTGGCGGACGCTCAGTCGGGAGCGCTTCGACGTGGTGGTCTCCTCCAGCCATGCCTTCGCGCACAC
Organism: Plantactinospora sp. B5E13; assembly: GCF_039871775.1. Lineage (NCBI taxonomy): Bacteria > Bacillati > Actinomycetota > Actinomycetes > Micromonosporales > Micromonosporaceae > Plantactinospora > Plantactinospora sp. B5E13. The sequence continues at coordinate 16,181 of NZ_JBDPLT010000057.1, read as the reverse complement.
CGTCCGGCTCGGTCCACCCGGGCCGACCCGCTACCTGAGCTACGTCCACTCGCCGGCGCGGTACGTCTGGAGTCCGTCCTTCGACGGGCGGGGTGCGCATCCCCTGCTGGTCCCGCCCCGCCGGGCCCTGCAGGCCCTCGACGTACGGCTCAGCCGGCACGTGCACGGTTACGCGGCGAACTCGCGGGAGGTCCAGGCCCGGATCCGCCGGTACTGGCGGCGCGACGCGGAGGTGATCAACCCGCCGGTGGACGTGGACTTCTTCGCCGCCGCTCCCGAGGCGGACCGGCACCAGTCCCGGGACTACCTGCTCGGGGTGGGACGCTGGATCCCGTACAAGAACTTCGAGGTGATCATCGCGATCGCGGACGCCGCCGGACTGCCGTTGGTCATCGCGGGTTCCGGGCCACAGGAGCGTCAGCTGCGTCGGGCCGCGGCGCGGGCCTCGGTGCCGGTCACGTTCGAGGTCCGGCCGGACCGGGCCCGGCTGCGCCGGCTCTACTGGGGTGCCCGGGCGCTGCTCTTCCCGGTCCACGAGGACTTCGGCATCATCCCGGTGGAGGCGCAGGCCTCCGGTACTCCGGTACTGGGTCTGCGGCGGGGCGGCCTGCTGGAAACGGTGGTGGACGGGGAGACCGGCTTCCTCGTCGACTCCCTGGACCCGCGCGACTACGGGCCGCTCGTCCGGCGGCTGCCGGAGCTGACGGCGGAGCGGACGAGGACGTCGGCCGAGCGGTTCTCGACCCGGGAGTTCGCGGCCCGGATCACCGCCTGGCTGGAGGCGGGCGCCCGGGGGTGACCGGCACCCCCGGGCGGTGGCCTCAGAAGATCAGGGTGTTCCGCAGGTAGGTCGCCACCCGGCGCAGCTCCAACGCGCCGTCCCGCGGCGCGGTCAGGCGCAGCACCAGTTGCCGGTTGACCACCCCGTCGTCACCGCCCCGGAAGAAGGCGACCACCACGAGACCGTGCCGCGGCTCACCGTTCTCCTCCAGCGAGCTCGTCTCGACGTACGTCGAGTGCTGGCCGCTGCGGATCCACCGTTGCCCCCAGGCCTCCTCGGCCTGCCGCATGGCGACCTGCTGTGCCTCGTCACACGGTTGCGGGCAGTCCCGGACAACCAGCTCACCGCCGTACTTCGGCCCCGCGCCGTCGGGTACGCCGCAGTTGTACCTGACGAATCCCTGAGCCCGTCCGGCGAGGCTGCACTCCCAGCCGGCCGGCACCTTGAGCTGGAAGCCCAGCCCTTCCAGGTCGGACAGGGTTCGGACGTTGTCCCGCTCGGTGAAGCTCGGCCACTTGGTCGGCCACGCCCCGGCGGTCGGCGGCTCGAGCCCGGGTTGCAGCGGCGGGTTGGTCGGCGACGGCATCGGCGGCAGCGCCTCGGCCGTCGGGCTGGTGGTCGGGGTGACCGGGTCGTCGCCGCCCTGACTGAGCGCGAACACCGTTGCGCTGATGGCCAGCACGACGACGACCGCGGCGGCGCCGACCAGGATCCAGAGCCGGCGACGGCTCGGCGCGGGCTCCGAGGGCACGATGTGCCGCACCGGCGAGTAGAGCGGGTCGTACCCGGAGGGGTCCGGCGACGGGGGCCCGCTGGTGGGATAGGTCCCCGGCATCTCCGGCAGCGGCATCGGCGGACCGGAGGTCTGCTCGGGCGGCACCGAGATCTGGTGCGGCGGGCCCGAGGTCTGGTGTGGGGGTACGGAGATCTGGTGTGGGGGTACGGAGATCTGGTGCGGCGGGCCCGAGGTCTGGTGTGGGGGTACGGAGACCGGGTGCGGCGGGGCGGAGACCGGGTCCGGGGCCACGCCGGGCTGCGGCGGACCGGCCTGCCAGGGGCCGTTCGGTGGACTCGCGGTCGGCGCCAACTTGGTCGTCGGGCTGGCCAGTTCCTCGTCGGATCCGGTCGGGTCGGATCCGGCCGCCAGCCCGTTGGACCCGTCCGACGGGGACGACGGCACCGGTCCGGCCGCCACGACCGGGTTTTTCATGGTGGCCGCCTCGTCGTCGGCCGTGACCGACCCCAGCGGTCGGCACTCCATACCGAGGGCCAGGAAGAGTTGTTCCGCGCCGGCGCTGTCGGCGGCGGAGTACGCGACCCAGGGCGCCGGCGCGGTGAGGTCGGCGTGCGCGAAGCGTGATCCGCCGCCGCCCGGCTGTGCCAGCGCGTGTGCCGTCCCGGCGAACGCGTCCCGCCAGCGTTGATCGGTCGCCACCGCGGCGTCGAGGACGGCGGCGGTGAAAGAATTGCCCTGCCCGTCGATGGCGGACCAGACACTGCCGACCTGACAGACACTGATCGCTTCGATGAACCGGTACGGACCCACTGGCTGCATCCCCACCCACTTCCGCCGTTCCCGTCTGCGGATCCTAGTGCGCCGGGGCCACCCTGCCCTCCGCGGCACTGCCGGTCGCGTGCTGACCCGCCCGGTCGCCCGGCGATAGTACCCGCCCGTTGACGCAGAGTGTCCCGCCGTCCGGTTTACTCCGTGGCGACCACCGGTGCATGCACCGATCCGGACGGACACCTACGCCGTCCTGGTGGCGCTACCCGGGATCCGTCTGATGTGGACGGCCGGCGACCGGGTCGTCCGCGGACCGCCTGGTCCCGTCGGCCAGGGTCAGGATGGCGGTGGCGGGGAACAGGCCGACGATCTCGACCTCGTCGTACCGGTCGGTCCAGCGGGGGAGCCACCCGTCCGGACCGGCCGGCTCCCGTATTGCCGCCAACCGTGTCTCGGGTGCCACCGGGGTGGGGCCGGGAGGGGCCGGTAGCGCCGCGTCGACAAAGCCGCGGCGGTGACCGGGCGGCCGAGCGAGGCGCGGACCGTGGGGAGCCGGACGCCGGCGTCGCTGTGGCCGACCAGCACCACCAGGCGCCGGGGCGGGGCGTCGGTCAGCGCCGCGCGCACCGCTGCCACCACCCGGGGCTGGTACGGCGGGCCGTCGGTCGCCTTGTGGGGTAATAGCGCTGTTCCGCCGCTGCGGTCGGCTGCGGCTCGGTACGCTGACCGCGCGGCAAGTCCGGCAATCCACGCAATTGCTACCCAACTGGCTGGTGCCGGTCGTCAGCGCGCGGACTGCCGCCCACCACGACCTCTGGGCAACGGGTGGCCGGGCCAGCGAGGCGAGTACGCGAGAGGAAAGAGTCGGGTGCCCTATCTGACCGTCGGCGTGGAGAACTCCGCGCCCATCGACCTGTACTACGAGGATCATGGTGCCGGGCAACCGGTGGTGCTGATCCACGGTTTCCCGCTCAGCAGCGCAGCCTGGGAGAAGCAGATCGGGCCGCTGCTCGGCGCCGGCTACCGGACCATCGCCTACGACCGCCGGGGTTTCGGTGCCTCCGGTCAGCCGACGATCGGCTACGACTACGACACCTTCGCCGCCGACCTGAACATCGTGATGAACGAGCTGGACCTGACCGACGTCGTCCTGGTCGGCCACTCGATGGGGACCGGCGAGGTGACCCGGTACCTCGCCAACTACGGCTCGGTCCGGGTCAGCCGCGCGATCTTCATCTCCCCGATCCCGCCGTACCTGCTGAAGACCGACGACAACCCGGAGGGCGTGGACCAGAGCGTCTTCGAGGGCTTCATGCAGTCGGTCATCGCCGACCGACCGGCCTACCAGACCAGTTTCATGCACGACTTCTACAACCTCGACGAGAACCTCGGCCAGCGGGTCAGCGAGGAGGTGGTCCGGGCCAACTGGCACACCGCGGTCGGCGCCTCGCCGATCGGGACGCTCGCCTCCATCACCACCTGGCTGACCGACTTCCGGCAGGACCTGGCCCGGCTCGACGTACCGTCCCTGATCATCCAGGGGGACGCGGACCGGGTGCTGCCGTACCCGGTCACCGGGCAGCGGATGCACGCCGCGGTGCCGGGCAGCCGGCTGCTCACCCTGCCGGGCGCGCCGCACGGCATCCCGTGGACCCACGCCGACGAGGTCAACCAGGCGCTGCTCGACTTCATCCGGACCCCGGCCGAGGCGCTGGCCTGAGCACTGGTTCCCGGCCCCGGGTCAGGGCTCCGGCGCGATCAGCCGGTCGTCGGCCGCGTCCCGGACCGTGATCGCCTCGACCGGGCAGGACTCCGCCGCGTCGCGTACCGGTTCGGCCGGCGGTGTGGTCGGGGAGACCGGGGTGGCGAAACCGTCGACCAGCCGGAAATGGTCGGCGGCGGTGCCGGCGCAGATGCCCGAGCCGATGCAGCGTGCCGGGTCGACGCTGACCCGCCAGGCGCCGGTCACCAGGTCACCGGCAGGGAGATCAGGCCGCGCACGATCAGCCCGCTCTTCCAGACCAGTTCCGGCTCCGGCACCGCGAGCCGCAACCCGGGCAGTCGGCTGACCAGCGTACGGAGCGCCACCTGGAGTTCCATCCGGGCGAGTTGCGCGCCGACGCAGTGGTGCACGCCGTGGCTGAAGCCGACGTGCGGGTTCGGATCCCGGCCCAGGTCGAGCCGGTCCGGATCGGCGAAGACCTCGCCGTCGCGGTTGGCCGAGGTGAGCGACGCGAGCACCGGCTCCCCGGCCCGGACCAGCACCCCGCCGAGCTCGACATCCTCGAGCGCGTACCGGGGGAAGGCCGAGGCGACCCCGAGCGGTACGTAGCGCAGCAGCTCCTCCACCGCGGACGGCATCAGCGCGGGGTCGGCGCGCAGCCGGTCCAGTTCCGCCGGGTTCTCCAGCAGCACGTAGACGAAGTTCGGGATCTGGGTCACCGTCGTCTCGTGTCCGGCCGCGAGCAGGCCGGCGGCGAACTGCACCACCTCGAACTCGGTGAGCCGGTCCTGGTTCTCGTCGCGGGCCTGCACCATGGCACTGAGCAGGTCGTCGGTCGGTGCGTCCCGGCGCTTCGCGAGCAGCCCGCCGATGTAGCCGTACAGGTTCTGCAGGTACTCCTCGATCTTCTCCGGGCTCATCGAGGTGGTCGAGACGATTGCCCCCGACCAGACGTGGAAGAGGTGCCGGTCGTCGAACGGCACCCCGAGCAGTTCGCAGATGACCTGGATCGGCAGTGGGGTGGCGAACCGTTCCACCAGGTCGACCGGAGGGCCGGCCTTGACCATGTCGTCGACCAGTTCGTCGGCGATCTGCTGGGCACGGGCCCGCAGCAGCTCCACCCGGCGGGCGGTGAACGCCTTCGCGGCGAGCCGCCGCAGTCGGGTGTGCTCCGGTGGATCCATCGAGAGCAGGCCGCTGCCCAGCGGTCGTGGGCTGATCCGCGGCTCGTCGTGGTCCAGCGAGGCGGCCCGGCTGAACCGGGCGTCACCCAGCACGGTTCGTACGTCGTGGTAGCGGGTGGCGAGCCAGCCCTCCTCGCCGTACGGGAGCCGGACCCGGATCACCGGCTCGGTCCGCCGCAACTCGGCGTACCGGGGATCGACGGTGAGCCGGTCGGGGGCGGAGAACGGGTACGGTCGGGCGGTCACCTGCCGGCTGTCCGTCATCGCGGTCCTCCTGTCAGCGGTCGGCGGTCGGCATGCCGGGCGGGCGCGGCTGTCCGGAGGCCCGTCAGCGCCGGGTGAATCACTGATCGCGGATCGTATCGAATTATGATGATCGATACCATTGGTGCCGGCGCCCGGCCGGGGCGCGCGCGATGTGCCGGATTCTCCGGCGGCCGGGATCCGGGTGGGCGTCAATGAGTATCCCGGGTTACCCTTGCCGCTGGATGCCGTGCGGTGACCCCTGTCGATGCCTGGGTCGACCGGCCATCCCACGATCGGCCGATCGGTCAGGCCGCCTCGGCCGACCGTCCACCGGCTACCGGCCATTTCGGACGGTGCCGCGCCGCTCGCGATCAGCGGTGTTTCGTCCCGTGCACATCCGCGAGCAGGGCATTGAAGACTTTCGTTAATCGAGTCTTTCGCGCTCCTGGCGAATCCGTGTAACCGCTGACTGGCCTGCTGTCGGGTGTGGCTGGGCCGAACGGACGACCCGGCCACCGCCGGTTCGACCGGCGCCCGCGGTGGCGGCCCGCGCATCCGCGCCGGACGCCCCCGTCCCCCCATCCCGTCCAGGAGGAGCAGATATGCACCCCCCACCCGATGGTGTGCGTGCCGCACGCCGCAGAGCCACCCGGCGACGGTGGGCCCGGCTGATGGTGCCGGTCCTGATCGTCGCCGGGCTCGGTGTGCCGGTGTCGGCCCGCGCCAACCCGGTCGGTGTCGGCGTACCCGTCATGTTCGACCTCACCGACAACCAGGGCGCCTGGTTCGACACCGGCGCGACCCTGTTCGGCACCAACTCGCTCGGCGTCGCGGTGACGCCCCGGACCCGGCTGCTCGACCTGCCGCTGGACAGCATTCCGCTGCTCAACGGCAACCTCGGCGAGCTGCTCAACCTGCCGATCATCGACGGTGACGCACCGCTGCTCGGCCAGCTCGGGGTCGACCTCACCACGTTGCTCAACCTCGACGAGCTCAACGACGCGATCGACGACGCCGGTGGGGTGCTGGGCTTCCTGAACCCCACCGTGCAGCGGGCCAAGACCCAGGTCAACCAGCTGCGGCAGCAATTGACCGGCAGCAGCGCCAGCGACGCGGTGCCGCTGTCCAGCCTGCCGGTCGGGCTCAGCCTGATGGACACCCTGGCGGACCTGCAGGAGATCGCCCCCCGGGACCTGAGCCTGGTCCCGAAGGCGAAGTTCAAGGTGGCGGCCCCGGACGCCGCTTCGGCGCACTCGGTCACCAGCCTCATCTGGCCGGTCGGGGCACCGGAGTTCGACCAGGGCAGTGCGTTCATCGGCGACGTCGAGACGTCGCTGGCCGAACCGGGGCTGTACGCCTGGGCCTGCAAGATCCATCCGTACATGCTCGGCGCGGTGGTGGTCGACGACCCGCTGACCCCGGGTCTCGACTTCGGCCGCCAGCTCAACGTCGCGGTCAAGGGCGGCATGGTGGTGCCCAGCTCGTCCGACGTGGTGCAGCAGCTGGTGCAGAAGTTCTTCCGGATCACCTCGCCGACCAACTGGCAGACGTACAGCAACACCGAGGAGCGGGCGTGGAACCCGTCGTACCCGCCGGCCCCGATCCTGATGTACGACGCCGCCGGCCAGCCGGTGCTGGTGCCGCTCCTGGACGCCTTCTACGAGAGCAAGTTCAACGAGGGGGTCACCCTGCCGGCGCTGACCCAGCGACCGGCGGTCCCCGGCGTCGGCGAGGTCTGGGTCGACACCCAGATGGAACAGTTCGCCGGCAAGTCCAAGTCCGGGGCGGCGACCAAGGTCGACGTGGTCAACTGGACAGTGGCTCGGAAGGTCGCGCTGCCGCAGATCAACATGAACAACCCGCACAACATGTGGAGCGACCGGGACGGGCGGTACATCTACCAGACCGAGTGGTTCTCCGACCGGCTCACCGTCTTCGACCGCACCACCGGGCAACTCGTCCGGACCATCCAGGTCGGCCCGGATCCGTCACACGTGATGACCCGGGCCGACACCGACCAGCTGCACGTCGCCATCAACGGCGGTAACGCGGTGGTCGAACTGAGTCCCGGGGCGACCGCGGTCGACCGGCGGATCCTGGTGCAGGGACCGGGCGAGACCCCGGCCCACCCACACGCACACTGGATGAGCGCGGACGGCCAGACGATGGTCACCCCGAACGTCAACCACCACGACTCCACCGTGGTCGACGTACCGACCGGGGCCATCACCAAGATGCAGACCGAGGAACTGCCGATCGCCACCGGCATGATGCCGGACAGCTCCAAGTACTACGTGGCGAACTTCCTCGGCCAGAGCGTCTCCTGCATATCGCTGGCCGGGCCGGCCTGCCGCGCCGACAGCGGCGGCACCGTCGGCTACAAGGCGATCGACCTGTGGGACACCTACGACCCGGTCAGCGGCGCCACCACTGGACCCTTCGGTGGCCTGCCGATCCAGATCCCGGTCAGTCCCGACGGCCAGTACGTCCTGGTCGCCAACACGCTGACCAGCAACGTCATGGTGATCGACACCGAGACCGACAAGGTGGTGAAAACCCTGCCCTGTGACTCCGGCTGCCACGGCATCAACTTCGGAGCCAAGCGGGGCGGCGGTTACTACGCCTACGTGTCGAGCAAGTTCTCCAACGCGATGGCCGTGGTGGACGGCGATCCCAACGGCGACGGCAACCCCGCCGACGCGGCCGTGGTCGGCCGGATGGTGCTCGACGCGGCGGCCGGCACGGCCACCGACGACACCGTCACCGGCTACAACGGCATGGGCGGTCAGGGCGTCTTCGCGTTCCCGATCGTCTACAACGGCTGGGTCCAGAACACCCCGGCCGCCATGGCCGACCAGCTCACCTGTGCCCAGCTGAACCCGATCAACACCGGCATCTGCTCCTGACACTCCCGACCCCGACGAGTGAACCTTCCTCAGAAGGTTCAGTGGGAGGGAGGGACCGTGAAGCGGACGGTCCCTCCCTCGCTCAGGGGCGGCTCACATCGTGTGGCGCCGGGCAGCCGACCCGCCTTCGACGGGTGCCGGCCGGCCCGCGATGCCGCGCGCTCCCAGGAAGCGTAGACGAGGAGAGACCCCATGTCCGACCTGAGCTTGCCGGGACGGCGGTTCGCCGTCCTCCGGCAGGTGCTGAGAACCACCTCGCCGCCGGTCCGGCGGCTCGTCGTATCCGCCCTGCTCGCCCTCGCGGTGATCGCGGCGGGCGCGGCCATCTTCGCCCCACAGGCCGCGATGGCCGCCAACCACACGGTCACGATCCGGAACTTCACCTTCTCCCCGGAGGTGCTCAACGTCGCCCCTGGGGACACCGTGACCTTCGTCAACCAGGAGACCGACGGCACCCTGCACATGATCCGGGGTGACTTCACCTCGCCCGACCTGCCGCCGGGCGCCAGCTTCACGGTGACCATCACCGCGGCCCGCTCGTACTCCTACTTCTGCGGCAACCACCCGTACATGCTCGGCACCATCAACGCCGGGTCGACGCCGCCGACCACCGCCGGGCCCACCCCGACCACACCCCGGCCCACCACCGCCGGTCCGACGCCGACCCCGACCGCCACGCCGACGCCCACCCCCACCGGAGGGCCGACCCCGACCCCGACCCCGACCGGGCCGCCGCCGGGAGCACCGCCCTGCCAGAGCCCGACCGTCGGCGCCGAGCAGGGCGACGGCACCCGGCTGGCGACGTACGAGACGGTCGGCGGGGTCAAGGTGTTCAAACTCTGCATGGCCCCGTTGAACCTGGAGGTGTCGGCCGGGGTGGTCAGACCGGCGTACGCCTTCAACGGCATCGTCCCCGGACCGACCCTGAAGGTGAACGAGGGCGACAAGCTGCGGTTCATCGTGCAGAACAACCTGCCGGAGCACACCGCGGTGCACTGGCACGGGATGGAGTTGCCGAACGCTCAGGACGGCGTACCCGATCTCACCCAGCCGCACATCATGCCGGGGGAGACCTACGTCTACGAGTGGACCGCCAAGACCACCGGCACCCACTGGTACCACTCACACATGGGCGGCGGCCAGGTCGGCAAGGGTCTGTACGGCGCCCTGGTGGTCACCCCGACCCTGGGCGACATCGCCGCCGACAAGCACTACACCCTCGCCATCGGGGACGGATCCAACGGCTTCACGATCAACGGCAGGTCGTACCCCTCGACCACGCCGCTGGCCGCGAAGCTGGGGCAGCGGGTGCACATCCGGCTGATCGGCACCGGGCCGGAGATGGTCCACCCGATGCACCTGCACGGGATGTCGTTCCAGGTGGTCGCCCAGGACGGGATCAAACTCGCCTCGCCCTACACGGTGGACACGCTGACCGTGGCACCGGGACAGACCTTCGACATCATCTTCCAGCCCAGAGAGGTGGGGAAGTGGCTGTTCCACTGCCACATCTTCTCCCACTCGGAAGGACCGGACGGGATGATCGGGCTGGTCACGGTCCTCGACGTGACGGCGTAGCCGGCTGAACCGTCACACTCCCTTCCCGCGTACCGGCCCGGCCCCGCGACGCCGGGCCGGTACGCGCCGCCCGCCCCGAGAGGACCCGCACGATGCCCCGTCACCCGAGCCGGCCGCCCGCCCTTCCCACCGGCCCACCCGTCACGCCGAGGACATTCCAGGTCGCCACCCGCCGGCTCCACCGAGGCGTGGCCGCCCTCCGGCTCCACCGTGTCGCGGCCGTCGCCGTGCTGCTCGCCGTGCTCGCCGGTACGGCCCTGGGCGCGCTGGCCGGACCGGCCCCCGCCCGGGCACACGCCGACCTGGTCCGGTCCGTCCCCGCCCAGGGACAGGTGTACCAGCGCCCACCCGAGCGCCTGCGACTGCAGTTCACCGAGCCGGTGACGATCCCGGTCGAGGGCGTACGACTCTTCGACAGCCGTGGTGAACCGGTGTCGGTGGGCGTACCGGGCCATCCGCCCGGTGACGCCACCACCGTGGACGTGCCGCTTCCGGCCGCCCTGCCCGACGGCGGCTACACGGTGGCCTGGCGGGTCACCTCCGCGGACAGTCACCCGGTCGGCGGCGCCTTCACGTTCAGTGTCGGGGCCGCCGGCAGCCCGGTCGCCGCGACGGATCGGGCCCCGGGCGCCGGATCCTCCGGGTCCCGTGCCGGGCCGGCGTACGGCGTCCTCCGGTGGACCGGTTTCGCCGCCCTGGCACTGCTGGTCGGCGTCGCCTTCTTCGTGACGTACGCCTGGCCGGCCGGTGCCGTGCGACGCGGCGTGCGACGGCTGCTCTGGCTGGGGTGGGCGGCGTCGCTGGTCAGCGGGCTGGCCGCGTTTCTCGCGTACGGCCCGTACGTCGCCGACCTGCCGCTTCGCCGCGCGTTCGACGGCGCGCTCCTGGCCACCACCCTCGAGACCCGGCTCGGCGTGGCGCTGATCGTCCGGACCGGGCTGCTGATCCTGCTGATCCCGGCCCTGCTGGTGCTGACCCGCCGGCCCAGCACCGGCACCGGGGCGGGGAGCGGCCCGCGTCGGCCGGCGGCCCGGGTGCTGCCTCCGGTTGCCGTCCTGCTCGTCGGCGCCGGACTCGCGGTCACCTGGGGAGTCGCCAACCACAGCGCGGCGGGGGAGTACCGGGTGCCCGCGCTGGTCTCCGACGTGGTCCACCTGGTCGCGATGGCCGTCTGGCTCGGCGGCCTGGTCGTGCTGGCCGGGGTGCTGCTGCCGGCCAGGGACGTCTCGGCGATGCGTACCGCCGTACCGGCCTTCTCCCGCAGCGCCCAGGTCAGCGTCGGACTGCTGGTCGTCACCGGGATGTTCCAGCTCTGGCGACAGGTGGGCAGCCTGCCCGCGCTGCTGGAGACGCCCTACGGACGGCTGCTGCTGGCAAAACTGAGCCTCGTCCTGGTGCTGCTCGCACTGGGCACGCTGGCCCGGTCCTGGGTGCGGCGGCACTATCCGGGCCGCCCGTCCGTCGCCGTTCCGGTCGTTCGCCGCACCGCCCGGCCGCCGGGGGCGGCCCCGACCAGGCCGGACCACACCCCCGCGGTACGGGTCGGTCCCCGGGCGGTGAAGGTCGGCGCGTCGGCAGGCGCTCCGGTGCTGAAGGCCGGCGCTCCGGTGGTGACGGCCGGCGCTGCGGTGTTGAAGGCCGGCACTGCGGCGGACGGGGCGGCGGGCGGCCCGGCGGGGCGGGCCGGCGCGTCGACGGGTGGTCGGACCGGTTCGGGAGGCGGGCTGGCGACCGCTCCGGCCCGCCGGGTCGGGCCGTCCGATCCGGATCCGCACCAGCTCTACCACTTCGGACGCCGGATCTCGTTCGAGATCGTGCTGGGGCTGGCCGTCCTGGGCGTGACCGCGGCGCTGGTCGCGACCCCGCCCGCCCGGGGCGCGTACGCGGACCGGCTGGCCGGCCCACCGGTCGGCGCCGCCGGACCGGCCGCCGATCCGACGGCGCCGGCGGGCACCGCGGCTACGGCCGAGGCCAACCGGGGGCCGGTCCGGTTCGACGCCGGCTCCGGCCCCGCCGCCGAGGGACTGCTCCTCTTCGACCTGCTGCCGCGCCGGGTCGGCGACGTCACCGCACACGTGTCGATCCTGGATCCGACCGGCCGGCCGAAGGAGGTGCCGGAGATCCGGGTCGCGCTCCGGTTGGCAGAGCGCGACCTGGGTCCGCTCGACGTGTCACTGCGGGCCGCCGGGCCCGGTCATCACCTCGGCACGGTCACGGTGCCGTTGCCCGGTGCGTGGGAGGCGGCGGTGACGATCCGGACGTCCGACGTCGACCAGACGACGGTACGGATCCCGGTCACGATCTCGCCGTGACCGGGCCGGCCGTCGGATTATCCGCCAGTTGCCGGCGGCCGGAGTACCGCGACCAGGGTGCCATCCACCATCGTGATGTCGAACTGTTCCGGCTGCACCAGGTTCCTCGGAAGGCTGATCTCCTGCGGGTTGGTGCCGAACGGGAACTCGTCGGCGCGGTACCTGAAGAGCAGCTTGTCGTCCTTGACCGGCAGCACGATGACGTCGACCCGGTCGTACGGGTTGTCCCGCAGGCGCGCGGCGAACTCGGCGGGGCTTGCGGACCGGCCCAGCTCGGTGAGGAAGGCCAGGCGTTGCTTGAACCGGCCGGTGGGATGGCTGTAGTTGGCGTTGAACTGCACAAAGCCGTAGTAGGGGTAGAGGGCCATCAGGTCCGAGTTGGCGGTGAGCACCACCGGCCGGCCCGGCCCCTGGTAGCGGGCGTCGATGATCTCGCTCAACCGGGCCGGCGCGGGTTTCCAGGCCACCGCCTCGGGCCGGTGGAATCCCGGCAGCTGCCCGTTCGGCAGGGTCCGGTTGTGCGCGTGGTGGATGTCCGCCAGGACGACGTCGACGAACCGGTCGCCGGCGAAGACCGCGAGCAGCACCCCGCCGGTGGCCGCGAGCCGCCCGACCACGGCGGCGGTCAGGTGGCGGTGGGCGTAGCCGGCCACGCGCACCAGGGCCATCGCCGCCGCCGCGAGCAGGATCACCGGCACCAGTTCACGCATCCGGAACGACATCAATGGCTTCGACACGACCAGGAAGAGGAAACCGACCGCGTGCCAGACGTACGTCGACACCAGGAGGACCAGCAGCGCCCGGGACAGTGCCTCGCGGGCCGTCACCACCAGGAAGACCAGACCGATTAGACAGAGCACCCCGATTACCGAGGGCTCCAGCATCGGTAGGGCGAGCCGCCCCGACTGCAGGGTTATCCACCGGTTGTTCAACGACTCGAAGTGTGCCGAGGTCAGGAAGTTCCAGGCGAGCGGTGCCCAGTAGGGACTCGAGCCGAGGGCCGAGACGCCGAGCACGGCCAGCGGCCGGGTCAGGTCGCCCCAGGCGATCCGGCCCTGCCGGCGGTTCCACAGCAGGTGCAGGACGAGCGCGACCGGAATGATGAAAAAGAAGTAGTAGTAGACCGTGAACAGGACCGCGCCGATGGCGCCGAGCACCAGCGGGTGCCAACGCCGTAGCCCGGACCGGGTCAACCCGTGCCCCACCTGCAGCCACCAGGGCACGAACGCCACGAGGACGATCCAGGCGTAGGTCTCGCCGAGACCGGGGACGAGGAAGGGCACCACGGAGATGAGCGCGGCGACCCGGGCGGTGACGATTCGCCGCCACAGCAGGTAGGACACGATCGGGGCGAGGAACGTGACCGCGATGGTGCCGTACTTGAGCATGTGCCACGGCACGACGCCGGCCAGGTCCCCGGCCCGGCCCAGCACCCAGAAGTACGTCGGCGCGTAGTACGCCGGCAGACCACGGTAGGTGTAGTCACCGCCCCACCAGGAGTCTCCGAACCGGGTGACCACCGCGGTCCGGAACAACTGGTCGCCGTCGAGGGCGTACAGGTCGTACGGGGTGCCGTGCAGTCCGACCAGCAGCGTCAGCGCGCCGAGACCGCCGAACAGGGCCGGGATCAGGTCGGCGTCCCAGGACTGTCCACGACGCCGGGCCCACCAGACCGCGGTGACCGCCACGGCCCCGACCACGAGCGAGCCGGCCCGCAACCCGTACTGGACCCGCCCGGAGAACGGGTGGTAGTCCCCGGCGAGGATGGCGAGCAGTTGGATGCCGAGCACCACGAGTCCGACGGCGGCGGCGATGAGCAGCGGACGTACCGCGACCAGGCCCCGACGCAGCCGGTCGGCGCGTACCCCGGGGTCGTACGCGTCGGAGACGGGTGCCACGGCGGCCGGGACCTGCGCCGGTCCGGCCGGGCCGCCCGTACCCGCCGTGGTTCCCGCGCCGGCGTCGGGGCTGTCGTCGTCGTGCCGGCCGGAGGCGCTGTCCTCGGTGGCGTCCGCGCCATCCTCCTCGGGCGCGGCGGAGCCGGCGGGGGAGGACGCCGGGTCGGGGTGTCCGTCCGTCGCATCAAGAACGCGTGCCACGGCTGCTCCAGAGATCAGTGAACGGAAGCGGGCCGTCGTAGGGTAGCGGAGGTCGCCCGGTTTCCGGGGCCGGTGCCCGGTCGCCGCCGATCGGCCGGCCCGGCCGTCACGGCGGATGCCGTCACTTGGTCGCTCCGCTGGTGAACCCGTTGTAGATGAAGCGTTGCAGCAGCAGGAAGACGATCAGGGTGGGGACGATGACCAGGATCACCCCGGCGGAGATCACCTCCCACTGCGCGCCGAACGGTCCCTTGAACCGGAACAGCGAGGTCGAGATCACCCCGAGTTCGCTGTCCGGCATGTAGAGGAACGGGATGTAGAACTCGTTGTAGATGGCGATGCCCTTGACGATGACCACGGTGGCGATCGCGGGTTTCAGCAGCGGCAGGATGATCCTGAAGTAGATGGTCAGGTGGCCCGCGCCCTCGATGGCGGCGGATTCGTCGAGTTCCCGGGGGATGCTGCGGAGGAACTGTTGGAAGATGTAGATCGAGATGATGTCGGTGCCCAGGAACAGGGCGATCGCCGACCAGCGGGTGTTGAACAGGCCGAGCTGGTTGACCACCTGGAAGGTCGCCACCTGGGTGGTCACTCCGGGCACCAGGGTGGCGAGCAGGAACAACCCGATGACCGTACGACGCAGCCGGAACTCGAATCGGTCGAGCGCGTACGCCGCCATCGAGCCGATCAGGACCGTGCCGGCGAGTGAGACGAGCAGGATCAGGCTGGTGTTGGCGAAGGCGCGCAGCATGCCGCCCTGGGTGAACGCCGTGACGTAGTTGTCGAGGTTGAACCAGTTGCCGGGGGCGTCGAACGGGGCGCCGTTGACGAACTCGTCGTTCGTCTTCAGCGAGGCCATGAAGAGCACCAGCAGTGGCAGCAGGACGAGCAGCGCGGCCCCGAGCAGGGAGAGGTACTTCAGGACGACGGCCAGCCGGGCTGCGATCCCCTCGGGCCGGTGCCGTCGGCCGGGCGTCGGTCGCCGCGCCGGCCGATCTCGACGGCCGACCCGGGCCAGCCGTCGGCCAGCACGGCCGATCCGGTCCACCGCGCGATCGTCGGTCAGGCTCACGACAGGTTCACCCTCTCGTCGGGAACGACCCGGCGTTGCACCCAGGTGACCAGCAGGACGATCAGGAGCAGGATCACGGCCATCGCCGAGGCCAGCCCCACCTTGTGGTAACGGAACGCCATGTTGACGGTCTGGATCACGAAGGTCTCGCTGCCGTTGGCCCCGCCGGTCATGATCCACGGAATCTCGAAGACGGCGAGCGAGCCGGAGATGGCCAGGATGAACGAGAGTCCGATGATCGGCCGGATGCCGGGCAGGATCAGGTAGCGGAACTGGTGCCAGCGGTTCGCGCCGTCGATTTCGGCCGCCTCGTGGAGCTGGGCGGGTATCGACTGGATGGCGCCGAGGAAGAGCACGAAGTTCAGCCCCAGGTAACGCCAGACCGACGTCCCGGCCAGCGAATAGTTGATCACCTCTGGGTCGCCGAGCCACTGCTGGGACAGTCCACCGAGTCCGAGGAGCCGGAGCGCCGAGTCCAGGGTCCCGCCGGGCTGGAAGAAGTACAGGAAGACCATCGCGATCGCGACCCCGTTGATCAGGTACGGAAAGAAGATGATCCCCTTGAAGAGGTTCCGGAACCTGACGTTGAAGCTGAGGACGGTCGCGAAGTAGAGCGCCAGGGCGATCTGCAGTACGGACGCGCCGATGTAGTGACGTGATCTCAGCATGGATTCGGTAGGTATCGGTATTCGAAGTGGGTGAGGTGGAGAGCGGCGCGGACGATGTCGCCGATCTGCCGTGGGCTGGCGGTGGTGTGACGAAGGGTCCGCCAGCGG
>NZ_JBDPLT010000056.1:0-56177 GCF_039871775.1 Plantactinospora sp. B5E13 | reverse complement strand
TCGGTCAGCGCCTCCTCGCTCTGGCCGCTGTGATCTGGCACAACACCAACATCGGCGCACCCAACCCACGATCACTCATCGCGTACGACCATTGACCAGCAAAGATTTAGGACTCAATCATCTAGCGGAACCGCTCGGAGCCATGGCATCGGAAAGGACGGGCGGAACCGCGCGGGGGCCGTCGGGATTCCTTCCCCCACCCGAGACGGCCCCCGCTTCCACTTCCGAGGGAGGCAGCGGGATGCGGCGGATCCATCAACCGGACTGGCGCCGGCTCTGGCGGTACTGCCGGTGCGGGGCACCGTGGGGCTGCCTCGGCACCGTCCCGCCCGACTCGGCGGTCCTGGCGGCGCTGGACCAGCTCCTTGCCGACGCGCGAACCCGTACCCGTCCGCCGAACCCCGGCCGCTTCCGACAGCCCGCCGACCCGGCGCGGGGGATCGAGCGGTGACCGGCCCTGACGTACCCGTTGGTCGGCAGCATCTGCCCCGGCGGCCGACCTGGCTGTGCCGGATCTGTGGCACCGACTGGCCGTGCCTGGCCGCGCGGAGCCTGCTGCCGCTCGACTACCTGCGCGACCAGACCGGGCTGTGTGTCTATCTGGCGACCATGTTGCAGGAGGCGTTGACCGACCTGCACCGGCTCAACCCGCAGCCCGGTCCCGACCCGACCCGGATGTACGCCCGCTTCCTCGGTTGGGCGGCCCCGAACCGGCGCCCCGACCCACCGGACGACGACGCAACGCGCGGATAAGGTACGTCGATGGAGAGCACTGATCGGCGTGCCGCCGAACCGACCAACGCCGAGCCCCAGCAGTTCATGCCGCTGCCGGGGGGCACCGGGGCCGACCAGAGCGCCCTTGTCCGGAGCATGGCCGAGCTGGTCGAACTACTCGGCGGCGAGCCGCTGCCCGACTCCGCGACGAGCAAGGAGTGGCGGGTACGGGCATGGCAGACGATGCGGGCCACGGTGGACCAACCGCCCCGGGAGGACTGGTTCGGTCCGCTGATCCGCGCGGCCGTCCACGAGCCGGATCCGAGTTTCAGCGAACGGTTCGTCAAGCCCGCGCTCTCCTGGTTCGGCATCGTGCGGGTGCAGACCGCGTTGATCGAACACCTGCGGAGCGGTACCAACCAGGAACGGGCCGGCGCGGCGAGGGCCTGGTACTGGAGCCACCTGCCGCGCCGCCGCTACGCCGGCCCGTACACCCCGGACGCCAAATCCGGGGAGGAGGGCGCGTTGATGGAACTCCGACAGCAGTGGCGGGAGACGGCGTTGCGGGAGTTCGTCGCGAACGACAACCTCCGGGTACGGCAGTGCATCCTCCCCGTCCTGACCCTCAACCCGGCC
Source organism: Plantactinospora sp. B5E13 (assembly GCF_039871775.1). Taxonomy (NCBI): domain Bacteria; kingdom Bacillati; phylum Actinomycetota; class Actinomycetes; order Micromonosporales; family Micromonosporaceae; genus Plantactinospora; species Plantactinospora sp. B5E13. The sequence continues at coordinate 54,827 of NZ_JBDPLT010000056.1, read as the reverse complement.
AGACACCGCCCCGAGCTGCGTGACCTGGTGGCCGAGGCGGTCCAGATCGCCCGGACCTCCTCCGACGAGTACCTGCGGCACCGGGTGGAGGTCCAGATCCACTGACGTGTCCTCAGCGCCTTCCGTTGTCGAGGGCGGCGACCTCGCGTACGGACTCGGCGACGGCGGTGAAGTCCTTCTTGAGGATCGCGCCGTGGTTGCTGGCGACCTTGGCACCGATCCGGATGTTCGGGTTGCGGGCGGTCACCCCGTCGAGGCTGGTCCGGATCCGTTCCTGCTCGTCACCCTTGCTGCCGAGGGACGTCCCCGACGCGACCACGTACCGCACCGGGACGGTGATGTTGTCCAGCACCGGTCCCAGCTCGCTCTCCCGGGAGAGCCGGCCCAGTTCGATGTTGCTCTCCGCCATCTGATCGGGGTTCATCCGGGGGAACAGGCCGGTCGGGCGCAGCAGCGGCGCGAACCAGCGCATCCGCCCGAACAGTTTCCGGATCCGCTGCTCCATGGCGTCGTCCAGCCAGTCGTGCGGGAACGCGCCGTCGACCAGGACCGTGCCGATCGCCCGGTCGGGGTGACGGTGAGTCCAGTGCGCCGCGACGACCGCCCCGTAGGACCAGCCCACCACCAGCGCCCGGTCGACACCCCGGGCGGCGAGCACGGCGTCGACGTCCCGGACGGCGGCCTCGAAGGAGTAGTCCGCCGAGAGCCCCGACTTCCGGCCGCGAGCCCGTTCGTCGTACGTGATGTGTCGGTAGTCGGGGCCGAGTGCGGTGATGACCCGGCGCCAGTAGCCCTGGGTGGCGAACTGGCCGTTGAGGTAGAGCACGGGCAGGCCGGGGCCGCCGGTGTCGGTGACGGCCAGGGCGGTGTCGTCGACCGGCACCAGGCCGGTCCAGGTCGTACCGGTCGTGGAGGTGTTGTTGCTGGTCATGGCTTCCACCTGTTCGGGTTGAGGGGTCTGTGCGGGGGTGAGGGGTTCAGCGGCTGTGGGCGGTGATGTCGCCCTGCGAGGCGGTCGCGCGGATGGCGAGGCCGGCGGTGCCGTCGTTGCGGAGGGAGTTGCTGATCCGGCCGTGGCCGGTGCCGGCGTCGAGGGTGGCCGAGACGCCGGCGGCGGCGCCGACCGAGATGTCGCCGAGCTGGGTACGGAGCACGACCGTGCCGCTCACGGCCTCGGTGATCCGGATGTCGCCGCGTGCGGTGCTGATCTCCGCCGGCCCGGTGAGCCGGCCGACCTCGACGTCGCCGTCGATCGCGGTCAGGCGGACAGTCGCCGCCTCGTCGATTTTGATCTGCCGGTACGCGCCCTCGAAGGCGACGTCTCCGAGCCGACCGACGCCGCGAAGCTCGGCGCTGGCGGTCTTCGCCGTGACGCTGGAGCCGGCGGGCAGTTGGACGGTGACCTCCAGGGATCCGGAGGGGCCGAGCAGCTGGCTCCCGGACTCGGTGTGGATCCGCAGCACGCCGTCGGCGTAGGTCACGCTGGTCCGCTCGGCGGCCGTGACGTCGCGGCTCTTGCCGGGGTTGGTGGGTCGGACCTCGACGGTGCTGTCCGTGCGCTCGGCGGCGATGAACTGGACGCGGCCGGCGGGGATCTCCAGGACGGTGGAGATCGGGGCGGGGGTGTCGAACTTCTGCATCATGCTCTCCGGTGCTCGCTCGTTGTTTCCGACTGCCGAAACGCTACGTTGCTTTCCGTCAGCCGGCAACTCGGTCGTTGCAGAGGAATAGCATTTACCCAGGTAGAAGGCCTAAACTTGTTGCAATGACCCTGATTACAATGCAACGCGGGCGGCCTGTTCATTGCAATGGGCAAGAAGTGAACGCTATAGTCGGGGCTCAGGGGCGCGACGACGGACCACCGAGGAGATCGTGATGCCGGGAGGCAGGCTCAGCCAGCAGGAACGCCAGCAGATCGCACTGGGGCTGGCCGACAGCCTGCCGTACGCCGAGATCGCCCGACGTCTCGACCGGCCGACCTCGACCGTCACCCGTGAGGTGATGCGCAACGGCGGCCCGACGGCCTATCGTGCCGACCTGGCCCACCGCGCCACCGAACGTCGCGCGCACCGGCGCAGACCCGCCGCCTCCCGGGGGGCGGAGTCGGTCCCCGGGATACCCGGACGCGACGCCGAGGCCGTGGCCGAGTACGAGGAGACGCTTGCCACCGTGCTCATGGCCTCGGGCCTGCCCAAGATGACGGCCCGGGTGCTGACCTGCCTGTATGTCACCGACGCGGGCAGCCTCACCGCGTCGCAGCTCGCCCAACGCCTCCAGGTCAGCCCGGCGTCCATCTCCAAGGCGATCGCCTTCCTGGAGAGCCAGAGTCTGGTTCGCCGGGAACGCGACGAGCGCCGCCGCGACCGGTACGTCGTCGACAACGAACTCTTCTACCAGGCGACGATCGCCGGCGCCCGGTCCAATGACCGGCTCGTCGAAACCGCACGTCAGGGCGTCGCCCTCCTCGGTCCCGACAGCCCCGCCGCCGCCCGCCTGGAGAACATCGCCCGCTTCCTCGACTTCATCAGCGAGAGCATCGTCCGTGCCGCCGAACAGGCCCGCGAGGTCCTGCACACCAGACCCGCGGTGACCGGGGACGCCGCCGGACCGGGCGCGGAGCGCGGGTAGGCGCTCGGCGACGGGTCGCGTGAGGGGGGAACCTCGTCCGCGCCCAGCCTCATAATTTACGAATTAATCTTGACATTGATCCGTAACGAGCAGCAAGATCGGCGAAACACGCCGCAGGAGTCACCGGCTGCCATCCCCTACCCGGGTAGCAAAGGAACCGATGTGAAACGACATCTCAGCGCGCTGATCGCCCTCACCACCGGCCTGCTCACCGTGACCGTGCCCGCGTCCGCCGCCTCGGCCGACGCAGGCGTCACCAGCCACCCGTCCAGCACACCCCAGGTGCTCAGCCCCACCCCGTACCAGGGCTGGAACACCTACTACGGGCTCGGCGGGGAGTTCTCCGAGGAATCGGTGAAGCAGGTCGCCGACGCCCTCGTCTCCCGTGGCCTGGCCGACGCCGGCTACGACATCGTCTGGCTGGACGGCGGCTGGCAGGACCCGGAACCGCGTACCGCCGCCGGTGACCTCCAGGCCGACCGGACCCGGTTCCCCAACGGCCTCAAACCGCTTGTCGACTACATCCACGGCAAGGGGCTGCGGGCCGGCATCTACACCGACGCCGGGCCCTACATCCCGGGCAGGTGCGGGCTCGGCAGCCACGGCTACTACCAGCGGGACGCCGACCAGTTCGCCGCCTGGGAGTTCGACGCGGTCAAGGTGGACTACCTCTGCGGCATCGCCGCCGACCTCGACCCGAAGACCGTCTACACCGAGTTCGCCGAGGCGCTGCGCAACAACGCCAGCGGGCGGGACATCATCTTCAACCTCTGCAACCCGGTGACCTCGCCCGACTGGGGCAACTACCCGGAGGAGCAGCAGTCAACGTACTCCTGGAGCTACGCGCCCGGGATCGCGCAGTCCTGGCGGACCTACACCGACGTCGGCTTCGTCGGTGAGATCAAGTACAAGGACGTGCTGCGCAACTACGACGCGAACGCCCGGCACCCGGAGGCCGCCGGCCCCGGCCACTTCAACGACCCGGACTACCTCGGCCCCGAACTCGGGATGACCGACGAGGAGTTCCGCAGCCAGATGACGCTCTGGTCGGTGGCCGCCGCGCCGCTGGTCATCGCCAGCGACGTCCGCACGCTCAGCCAGACCTCGGTCGACATCCTCACCGACCCCGAGGTGCTGGCGATCAACCAGGACCCGGCCGGGGTGCAGGCGGTCCGGGTCGGCCCGGCCGGCACCACCGAGACCTGGGTCAAGCGGCTCGCCAACGGCGACCGCGCGGTGCTGCTGCTGAACCGGGGCGACAGCCCGGCGACCCTGACCACCACCGCGACGTCCGTCGGGCTCACCGGTGACCGGTTCACCCTCGCCAACGCCTGGACCAACCAGGTCACCGAGAGCGCCGGCACGATCAGCGCCGCCGTACCGGCACACGGGACGGCCCTGTTCCGGGTCGCCAGGGCCAAGGGCAAGCCGGGCGTACCGCACGTCGTCGCCGGGCTGCCGCAGGTGACCGAGGTCGGCGGCGACCCGCTGCCGACCGGGGTCGCCCCGGTGGTCGCCGGCGGCGACCAGGCACGGGTCGAGGTGACCGTCCGCAACGACGGTGCCCAGCCGGTGACCGCACCGCGCGTCGAGCTGGCCGCCCCGGCCGGCTGGACGGTCCGACCGCTGGGCCGGGCGCCGGAGCGGCTGGCGGGCGGACGGACCACCACCCTCGCCTTCGCCGTCACGCTGCCGGCCGACACCACCGCCGGCTCCGCGACCCTGACCGCCACCACCTCGTACGACGTACGCGGGCACGGCCGGCAGCGGCAGACGAGCGCCTCGGCGGTGGTGGTCGCCCCGACCCCGCCGAGCGGCGCGGCAGTGCTCTCGCACCACACCTGGATCAGCGCCACCAGCGGCTGGATGAGCCCAACGGTCGACCGCAGTGTCGGCGGCGGGTCGCCGATCAGTTTGCTCGGCCAGGTGTACCCGACCGGCCTCGGCGTCGCCTCGCCGTCGACGGTCCGCTACTACCTCGGCGACCGGTGCAGCCGGCTCACCGCGACGGTCGGCATCGACGACGCGGTCCGCAACGTCGGCCCCGAGGGCGGCACCGCCACCTTCCAGGTCGTCGGCGACGGCCGGGTGCTGTTCGACAGTGGAGTCGTCACCCGGGACGCGGTCCGCCAGCTCGACGTCGACCTGACCGGCGTACGCGTGCTCGACCTGCTGGTCGGTGACGCGGCCGACGGCGGTTACAACGACCGCGCGGACTGGGCCGGACTGGACGCCACCTGCTGACCGGTCGCACGGTGTCGCGCCCGGGTGCTTCCGAGCACCGGGGGGCTGCCGCCCCCCGGGGCGCGACCGTCTTTCCGTCCACCGGTGATTCCGATCGGCGACGGTGGGATTACTTACCCACGGGTCCCGTGCAGGGGATCGGATCTTCACAGTGTGTGAAAATGCCTGCCGGACGGGGGTGGCGGTGATCCCGCCGGGCCCGGTTAGCTGGGACGATGTGCGAGGAGCAGTGCCATGCCCACCGATGAAGAGGTCATCGCCGGACAGGCGATCTACAACCGGTTCGTGCTGGCCACCTACGACGTCTACGTGCTCGGCTTCTCCAACCGGCTCATCTGGCGCTGCCCCAAGCGGCACATGCTCGACAACTACCACCGCAACACCGGCGGTCGGCACCTCGAGCTCGGCCCCGGTACGGCGTACCTCCTCGACCACTGCCGGTTCCCGACGGCGGCACCCGAGCTGACCCTGGTCGACCTGAACCCGACCGTGCTCCGGATGAGCGCGGCCCGGCTGGCCCGCTACCGGCCGGAGACGGTCCGGGCGGACGTGCTCCGGCCGCTGCCGTTCGACGACACCACCCTGCCACCCGGCTCGTACGACTCGGTCGGGCTGAACTTCGTGCTGCACTGCCTGCCCGGCAACTGGGCGGAGAAGGGCGCGGTGCTGGACAACGCGGTGGCGGCGCTGCGTCCCGGCGGACGCTTCTTCGGCAGCACCATCCTCTCCTCCGGGGTGAAGGTCACCGGGGCGGCCCGCCGGCTGATGGCGGTCTACAACGGCAAGGGCATCTTCCACAACACCGACGACGACCTGGCCGGCCTGCGCTGGCAGCTCGACACCCGGTTCACCGACATCCAGGTGACGGTGCGTGGCAACGTCGCCCTCTTCGAGGCCACCAGGCCGGAGTCCGGCGCCACCCTCGCCACGGGTTAGTCCCGGTCGCTCCGCGATGCGAAGCGGCTGACCAGGAGGTCGAGCCGTTCCTCCTGGCTGTCCGGGGGAACACGGCCGCTGCGCGACAGGGTGGCTATGCCGTGCAACGCACTCCAGACGACCTCGGCGAGCAGCTCGCGTCCCGGGGTGTCCGGCGGAAAACAGCCGACGAACTCGTCGAAGCCGGCGCGCAGCTGGGGTGGTGTCTCGGCGTGCGCGAACTTCACGTCCGTCGGCATCACGAACATCGCCTGGTAGAGGGCGGGTCGCTCGGTGGCGAACGCCAGGTAGGCGCGACAGACGGCGGGTAGGGCCTGCCGTGGCTCGGGGTTGGCGAGCCGGGCCTGGCGCAGCTGGACGGCGAGTTCGCCGAAGCCGTCGATCGCGACGGCGCGGACGATGGCGTCCTTGCCGTTGAAGTGGCTGTAGAGGACGGGCTGGCTGTACTCGACGCGCTCGGCGAGCCGTCGGGTCGTCACCGCCTCCCAGCCTTCGGCTTCGGCGAGTTCGCGGGCCGCGCTGATGATCAGTTGATGGCGTTGGGCGCGCTCACGTTCACGGCGCTCCTTGACGGCGGACATGTTGTGATCCTAGCAACGCTAGACATTCTGTCGGAGGCATCCTTATCGTCGACCTAACATCTAGCGCCGCTAGGATCTGGGGCGCTGCTAACGAGAGGAAGCGACATGCTCGGCACCGTCGCCACCGTGCTCGCCGGCCTGATCGGCGTGGGCATCATCGTCATCGGCGTACTTGCCTTCTGGGCTCCGCAGAACGCGGCCGGTTTTGGTATCCCCGACACCCCGACGGCGGACCCCACCTTCCGGGCCTGGCTGACCGTCAAGGCCGTGCGGGACATCGCCTCCGGGCTCCTCATTTTTGTGGTGCTGATCGGCGGGTCAACCCACCTGCTGGGCTGGTTCATGCTGGTCGCCACCGGCATCCCCGTGGGTGACGCGTTGATCGTGCTGCGCAGCAACGGGCCCAGGGCGGCCGCCTACGGCGTCCACGGCGCCACCGCGGCGGTGATGCTGGTGATCAGCGCGCTCCTTCTCGTCTCGTAACCGCAGGTCAGCCGGCTCGACGGCGGCCATGCACCGGGCATGTACCCCGGGGGTATATACCCGGGGTATACCCCCGGTGTATGGTCATCGCATGAGCGTTCCCATGACCCTTCTCGGCCTGCTCGGACGCGAGCCCAGCCACGGCTACGACCTCAAGCGCGACTACGACACCTTCTTCAGCCGGGGCAAGCCACTGCCGTTCGGCCAGGTCTACTCCACGCTCGGCCGGCTCGCCCGGGACGGCAAGATCGTCATCGGCGAGGTCGAGCCGGGCGTCGGTCCCGAACGCAAGCGCTACGTCATCACCGACCAGGGCGCGACCGACGTCGACTCGTGGCTGACCGAACCGGTCGAGGCCGAACCCAACCTGCAGAGCGTGCTCTTCACCAAGGTCGTGCTCGCCCTCATGCTCGGCCGCCCCGCCGAGGAGTACCTGGACGCCCAACGCGCCGCCCACCTGCGGCGGATGAAGGAACTCACCGAGATCCGCCGCACCGGTGACCTCGTCGACACCCTGCTCGCCGACCACGGCCTGTTCCGGCTGGAGGCCGACCTGCACTGGATCGACACCACGGTCGCCCGGCTCGACGCGCTGCGCAAGGTGGTGACCCGGGCATGAAGGCGATCGAGGCGCGTGACGTCGTCCTGTCCTTCGGCGAGACCCCGGCCCTGCGCGGGGCCAGTCTCTCGGTGAGCCCGGGCGAGATGGTGGCCATCATGGGCCCGAGCGGATCCGGCAAGTCGACCCTGCTGCACTGCCTCGCCGGCATCCTCGTACCGGACGCCGGCGAGATCCACTTCGACGGCCGCCGGATCGACACCCTCACCGAGTACGACCGCAGCCTGCTCCGCCGCGACCAGTTCGGCTTCGTCTTCCAGTTCGGACAGCTCGTACCGGAACTCACCGCCGAGGAGAACGTCGCACTGCCACTGCTGCTCGGCGGGACACGTCGGGCCGCCGCGCTGAAGCAGGCCCGACCGTGGTTCGAGCGGCTCGGCCTGGCCGGGATGGAACAACGCCGCTCCGGTGAGCTCTCCGGCGGTCAGGCACAACGGGTGGCCCTCGCCCGGGGCCTGGTCGCCCGGCCGGGCGTGCTCTTCGCCGACGAGCCGACCGGCGCCCTCGACACCCTCACCGGCGAACAGGTCATGGACCTCCTCGTCGAATCCGCCCGCGAACAGGGGACCACGGTCGTGCTGGTCACCCACGAGGCCCGGGTCGCCGCGTACGCCGACCGGCAGGTCATCGTCCGCGACGGCCGGGTGAACGCGCTGGTGAACGCATGATCCGGTTCGGGCTCCGACTCACCCTCTCCGGTGGCCGGGAGGCCGCCACCCGGCTCGTCATCATCGCCGGCGCGGTCGCGCTCGGCGTCGGCATGCTGCTCTCCGTGGTGGCCGGACTCAACGCGGCACAGGCACAGAACCTGCGGTACGCCTGGCTCAACACCGCCATCGTCTCCACCACTCCCGACCCCTCGGCCGGGTCCGCCGACCCGTCGGCGCCGTCGTCCGGGGACGCGTTGTGGTGGCTGCTCCGGGAGGACTACCACGACGCCCGGTCCATCGGCCGGATCGACGTTGCCGCGCAGGGCCCGGACGCGCCCGTACCGCCGGGCCTGCCGCGCCTGCCCGGACCGGGCGAGTTCTACGTCTCGCCGGCCCTCGACGACCTGCTGCGCGACACCCCGGCCGCCGAACTCGGCGACCGCTTCCCCGGCCAGCAGGTCGGTCTCATCGGCCCGGCGGCCCTGCCGTCCCCGGAATCCCTGCTGGTGGTCGTCGGCCGGACCCCGGCCGAGCTGGAGCCGCTCGGCGCGGTACGGGTCGACCGGATCATGACCGGCGACCCGTCCGCCTGCAGCGGCTGCTATCTCGGATTCAACAAGGACGCGATGGCGCTCGTCCTCTCCGTTGTGGCCGCCGCGCTGCTCTTCCCGGTGCTGATCTTCATCGGTACGGCGACCCGGCTGGCCGCGACCCGTCGGGAACAGCGCTTCGCCGCGATGCGGCTGGTCGGCGCCACCCCACAGCAGATCACCGTCATCTCGGCGGTGGAGGCCACGATCGCCGCCGTCGTCGGCACCGTCATAGGGTTCGGCCTGTTCCTCGCGGTCCGCCCGGCGCTCGCCGCGATCCCGTTCACCGGGGAACCGTTCTTCACCACCGACCTGTCGCTGCGTTTCCTCGACGTGCTCTGCGTCGGGCTCGGCGTCCCACTCGGTGCCGTCGTCGCGTCCTGGCTGGCGCTGCGTCGGGTACGGATCTCCCCGCTCGGGGTGAGTCGACGGGTCACCCCGAAGCCGCCGGGGGCCTGGCGGCTGATCCCGCTGGTCGCCGGGCTCGCCGAGATGGCGTACTTCATCGGCCGGCGCCCGGAGGGCACGAACGGGCAGCTGACCGCGTACCTCACCGGGTTTGTGTTGATCCTGACCGGGCTGGTGCTGGCCGGGCCGTGGCTGACCATGGCCGGCGCCCGGGCACTGGCCGGGCGGGCGAGCCGACCCGCCACGCTGATCGCCGCCCGCCGGCTCGCCGACGACCCGCAGGCCGGGTTCCGCTCGGTCAGCGGGCTGATCGTGGCGCTCTTCGTGACGAGTGTGGCGACCGGCGCCATCACCACGTTCGTCGCGAACCGGGGCGAGCCGCGTACCGACTCGGTGGCCACCACCTCGCTGGCGAAGACCTTCTGGCCCGAGGACGGCCCGGCGCCGACGCCGGAGCAGATCCCGGCCGGACTCGGCACGATCCCCGGCGTGCGGAGTGTGACCGTCGTGCACACCAACCCCGACCCGGACGGCTGGCACGGCCTGGTCACCTGCGCCGAACTGGACCGCCTGGCGGTCTTCGGCAGCTGCCCGGCCGGCGCCCAGGTCGCCGCCGTCCCCAGCGACCTGATCGGCATGCGCGCCTTCGACCTGACCAACGACACGTACGTCTGGGAGGCGGCGACGATCGCGCCCGCGGACGTCGACCGCCAGCCGATCCTCTCGGTGGTGGTCGACACCACCAGCCCCGCCGCGTTCGAACAGGCCCGGACGATGCTGGCCACCACGTTCCCGCTGGGACGCTTCCCGGCCAGCGTCCGCGAGTGGGAGTCGAACGCCGCCCGACAGATGACGCAGTTCCAGCAACTGGCCAACGTGATCATGCTGGCCAGCCTGCCGATCGCCGGCTGCAGCCTGGCGGTCAGCGTCGCCGGCGGGCTCAGTGACCGGCGCCGACCGTTCAGCCTGCTACGGCTCACCGGGGTCCAGTTGTCCACCCTTCGTCGGGTTGTCGCGCTGGAGACCGTGGTGCCGCTGTTGACCGTCGCCGTGGTGGCGATCGGTACCGGACTCCTGGCCGCGCACCTCTTCCTCACCGCGCAGCTCGACTACGCCCTGCGGCCGCCGGACCTGCCGTTCTATCTCATGGTCGTCGGCGGACTGGCGGTGTCGCTGGCCATCATCGCCTCGACACTGCCGCTGCTGCGCCGCATCACCGGCCCGGAGGCGGCCCGGAACGGCTGAGATCGTCACCGTCGAGGGTGTCCACGTAGGATGCGGGTGCTCGTCAATGCGTCCCTGGTTCATCGCCGTGGTGATCCGGCTCGCCGCGGACCGCCAGGACCGGCCCGACCACAAGGAGTTGATCGAGTGCCCGCCTCCCCGTCCCGGCTCTTCGCCCAGATCACGACCGCCGAGCCGCCGGGCGACACCACCGTGGTCATGCGACGGGCGGTGGTGCTGGGCGGCAGCATCGCCGGACTGATGGCGGCCCGGGTGCTCAGCGACCACGCCGACGAGGTGCTGATCGTCGAACGCGATCCGTCGGACGTGGACGGTGGGCCCCGGCCCGGCGTACCGCAGGGCAGCCAGGTGCACGCGCTGCTGCCGGCCGGCCAGGTCCAGTTGGAGCGCTGGTTCCCCGGCATCGCCGAGGAGGCGTTCGCGCTGGGCGCCCCACTGCCGCCGTCCGACGAGGTCGCGGCCAGGATCTTCATCAACGGGGTGGAGGGGCTGCCGCCCAAGCCCGGCTCGTCCGGCCCCGGTCTGATCACCACCCGGCCGTTCCTGGAGGCGCTGGTCCGGCGGCGCACCCTCGCGGTCGACAACATCCGGATGGTGTACGGCCGGGCCGACGGCCTGGTCTTCGCCGACCAGCGGGTCAGCGGCGCCCGGTACGTCCCCGACGGCGGCACCGAGCCGGTGGTCGTACCGGCGGATCTGGTGGTCGACGCGATGGGCCGGTCCAGTCGGCTCAGCGACTGGCTCGACGAGAACGGCTGGCCCAAGCCGCCGATGCAGCGGATGCCGATCAAACTGAACTACGCGACCGCGCTGTACCGGCGGGACGAGAAGATCAGCGACACCTGGGTGGTGGTCTACCACACCATGGCCGGCCCGGGGCGTACCGCCAGGATCGGCGGGATCAACTCGGTCGAGGACGACCGCTGGATCATGCTCGTCGCCGGGTACGACACCGACCGGCCCAGCCGCGACGTCGCCGACTTCACCAGACGGTGCCGGGAGCAGTACCCGGAGATGTTCGGCGCCATCGCCGAGTACGGGGAGATGCTCAGCGACGTGATCACGTACCACCAGGCGGACAGTCGGCGGCGGGAATTCCACCAGCTCGACCGGCTGCCGGCCGGGCTGGTCGCCGCCGGGGACGCGGTCGCCTCGTTCAACCCCGTGTACGGGCAGGGCATGACGTCGGCCACCCTGCACGCCTCCTGCCTCTCGGCGTACCTGCGCTCCGGCCCGAGGCCGCACGAGCAACCGGCACACGCGTACTTCGACCTCGTCCGGGTGGTCGTCGACGCCGCCTGGCAGGTCTCCACCTCCGCCGACATCGAACTGCCGCATGTCAACGGGCCGTACCCGCGCGGATACAAGATCACGAAGTGGTTCGGTGACCTGGTCTTCCGGGCCTCACGGACCGATCCGGTGCTCAGCCGGCGACTGAACCGGGTCACCACGATGCTCGACCACCCGAGCGCGCTGAGCCGGCCCTCCGTCCTGCTCCGGGCACTGCGGGTCGGCCTGTTCGCCCGGCGCCAGCCAGGACCCGCGCCCGAGTAGGGAGCGGAAACCTTCAGAACGAATGGTGAACGGGACTCGACCTGATGGTTGCGTCGGGTCGACGTGACCACATTCGGAAAAGGCTGGATGTCGCAGTGCGCGGAAAAGTTCGACGTGGGACCGTAATTGTGCCGCCCATCACGGTAATGAATTGCGTTCGCCCGGCTTGTGGTTCACCTCATAGGCCGCGTGACCTGGCTACCCGAAAGTAGCGGCATATATTTCCGCTGTTGCCGGTCGGTTCGCGCGCTTCACGCTGCGGCGGTACGCGGTTTCGTGAAGCGGTGCCCAATTGGAATTCGACCGGATTCAGGTCCGTTGTGGGCAGGGAGTCCATCTTGAACAGCGTTCCCGCACTTCTTCTCGTGCCCGGCGCGTGGCACGGTCCCTGGGCCTGGCAGCCGCTCATCGAGCAGCTCCCGGACATCGACGTCCACACCGTCGCGCTGCCCAGCAGCGGTGACGATCCCGCCGCCCTGGGCGACCTCTACGACGACGCGGCCGTGGTGAAGGCCGCCGTCGCCGCCATGAACGGTCCGGTCACGGTCGTCGCGCACTCCTACGGCGGTGCCCCGGTCACCGAGGCGCTCGACGCGGCGGACAACGTACGCCGAATCATCTACCTCGCCGCCTTTCAGCCGGACATCGGCGACTCGCTGTTCTCCAGCGCCGGTGGCGTGGCCCCGCCGTGGTGGGAGGTGCACGAGGACGCGGACCTGACGGGCGGGGGCCACCTCAAGGCGTTGCGGCCACGCGAGATCTTCTACGGAGACGTCGATCCGGAGATCGCGGCACAGGCAATCGCCCGACTCGGACTCCAGTCGTGGGCCTCGACGCAGCAGCCGGTGACCCGGGCGGCGTGGCACACCATCCCCAGCACCTACGTCGTCTGCGAGGCCGACAACGCACTGCCGCCCTTCGCCCAGGAGATGATGGCGAAGCGGGCCGAGCGGGTGCTGCGGATGAACTCCTCGCACTCACCGTTCCTGTCGCGGCCCGCCGAGTTGGCCGCGCTGGTCCGGGCGGAACTCGCCGCCTGAGCCGGGGGCCCGGTCGGGGCCGCCGGCCGGTGCGGGCCCTCAGGACCCGGAGTTCGTCCGGCGGCGGGCGGCGCCGACCGCACTGCCGAGCGCGGCGCCGACCCCGGCACCGAGGGCGAGCCCGAGGCTGAGGCCGAGCACGAGATTGCCCATCGACATACCCAGCAGCACCCCGCCGCCGAGGCCGAACGCCACGCCGATGGCCACCCCGAAGGCGAGCGTGACCGCCTCCTGGTTGCGATTTGCTCCGGTTCCGGCCTTTCCGGTCCCGCTCATCGTCGTCCTCCGCTGCTCGTCGTGGCCCTGGCGGCGCCCGGGGTCCGGGCGCCCCGGTCGCGGGCCGCTCGCTGATGTCCGGTCGCCCGGTTCGAGAGCTAGCGTAGGTGGGTGACTGAGACTTCCCTGGTTCCGCCCACCCCACCGGCCGACCTGCCCGGCACCCTCGGCGAGCTGCGCGCCGCCGGACACCGGTACCGGACCGTCAAGGAGGAGCTCCGGGACAACCTGCTGGCCCGGATGCGGACCGGCGAGCCCCGCTTCCCCGGGATCGTCGGTTACGACGAGACCGTGCTCCCCGAGGTGGAGCGGGCCCTGCTGGCCGGGCACGACCTGGTCCTGCTCGGCGAACGTGGCCAGGGCAAGACCCGGCTGATCCGGGCACTCGGCCAGTTGCTGGACGAATGGACCCCGGTGATCCGCGGTTCGGAGCTCAACGAGCACCCGCTGCACCCGCTCACCCCGGCCTCCCGCCGGGCGGTCGCCGAGGCCGGCGACGACCTGCCGATCGGCTGGCTGCACCGGTCGATGCGGTACGGCGAGAAGCTCGCCACCCCGGACACCAGCGTCGGCGACCTGATCGGTGACGTGGACCCGATCCGGATCGCCCAGGGGCGTACCCTCGGCGACCCGGAGACGATCCACTTCGGGTTGGTGCCCCGGACCAACCGGGGCATCTTCGCGGTCAACGAACTGCCCGACCTGGCCGAGCGGATCCAGGTGGCGCTGCTCAACGTGCTCGAGGAACGGGACATCCAGGTACGCGGCTACCAGCTCCGGCTGCCGCTGGACCTGCTCCTGGTGGCCAGCGCCAACCCGGAGGACTACACCAACCGGGGGCGGATCATCACCCCGCTCAAGGACCGGTTCGGCGCGGAGATCCGTACCCACTATCCGATCGACCTGGAGCTGGAGCTGGAGCTGATCCGGCAGGAGGCGACCCTGGTCGCGACCGTGCCGGAGCACGTCCTGGAGGTGCTGGCCCGGTTCGCCCGGGCGGTCCGGGAGTCCCCGTCGGTCGACCCCCGCTCCGGTGTGTCGGCCCGGTTCGCCATCGCCGCCGCCGAGACGGTCTCCGCCGCCGCGCTGCGCCGGGCCGGCCTGCTCTCCGCCCCGACGGCCGACGGCCGGCCCGCCAACCCGGTCGACATCGAGCCGGTGGCCCGGGTCGGTGACGCGGTCTCGGTGGTCAGCACCCTGCGCGGCAAGGTCGAGTTCGAGAGCGGCGAGGAGGGCCGGGAGATCGAGATCCTCGCCCACCTGCTGCGGACCGCGACCGCCGACACCTTCCGGGCCCGGATGGCCGGCCTGGACCTCTCCGGCTTCACCGCGCTGGTCGCCGAGGGGGCGGTGGTCGAGACCGGCGAGCTGGTCAGCGCGAGTGACCTGCTCGGCCAGGTCGGTACCGTGCCGGGGCTGGCCAAGGCGCTGGACCGGCTCGGCCTCGGCGACGCCCCGACCCCGGGCGAGGCCGCCGCCGGCATCGAGTTCGTGCTGGAGGGGTTGCACCTGACCCGCCGGCTGGCCAAGGACGTCACCGACGAGGGCCGGACGGTGTACGGCGGGCAGACCCCGCAGAGCGGCCGGGGCCGGCGCAACCCCGGCGGCGGTGACCTCGGCGGCGGCCGGCATCCCGGTGGCCGCCCGGACACCGACGACGACTGGGCCTGACCGTGGCCGGCGGAAACCGTTTCCGGTACGGCTCCTGGCGCGGCGGCCCCGACCCGCTCGCCCCGCCGTACGACGTCCGGGCCGCGGTCGACTCGGTCGGTGCCGAGGTGCTGGCCGGTGGCAGTCTGCGGGACGCGCTACGCAACCTGCTGCGGCGGGGCCCCGAGGGGCGGGGCGGCCTCGACGACCTGCTCGCCCGGGCCCGCCGGCTGCGCCGGGAGGCGCTGCGCCGCGGTGACCTGGACGGCGCGGTGACCCGGTCCCAGGCCCTGCTCGACCAGGCACTCGCCGCCGAACGCGACGAGCTGCGCGGCCGGGACGACCCGGAGGCCCGGTTCAACGAGGCGGTGCTGGACAACCTGCCCCGCTCGACAGCCCGGGCGGTCGAGGAACTCTCCGGCTACCAGTGGGCCAGCGACCAGGCACGGGCGACGTACCAGCAGATTCTCGACGGGCTGCGGCGGGACGTACTCGAACAGCGGTTCAGTGGGCTGCGGGACGCGATGCGCGACGCCGCCGACCCGGCGGTGCAGCGGCAGATGGCCGAGATGTTGCGCGACCTCAACGACCTGCTGGCCCGGCACGACCGGGGCGAGGACACCACCGACGCGTTCGCCGAGTTCATGCGCCGGCACGGCGACCTGTTCCCGGAGAAGCCGGCGAACGTCGACGAGCTGGTCGACGCGCTCGCCCGGCGGGCCGCCGCCGGGGAACGGCTGATGCGGTCGCTGTCGGCGAACCAGCGCGAGGAACTGGCCCGGATGATGGAGTCCGCGCTCGGGCCCGAGCTGGCCAACCAGATGGCGCAGCTCACCGCCAACCTGCGGTCGCTGCGGCCGGACCTGTCCTGGGACCGCGCCGAACGGGTCCGGGGCGACCAGCCGCTCGGCTACGGCGAGGCGGCCGGCGCGCTCGGCGAGATCGCCGACCTCGACGACCTGCTGGACCAGCTCGGCCAGGAGCATCCGGGGGCGACCCTGGACGACATCGACGTGGAGTCGGTGCAGCGCAACCTGGGCCGGGACGCCGCCGACGACGTACGCCGGTTGCGGGAGCTGGAGCGGGAACTGCGCCGGCAGGGCTGGGTGAGCCGGGGCTCCGACGGGCTGACCCTGAGCCCGAAGGCGCTACGCCGGCTCGGCGGCACCGCGCTGCGGCGGATCTTCTCCGAGTTGGAGAGCGGCCGGCGGGGCGAGCACGACCTGCGCTCGGCGGGCGCCGCCGGCGAGGTCACCGGGGCGTCCCGGCCCTGGGAGTACGGCGACGAGCAGCCGCTCGACGTGGTGCGCACGGTCGCCCGGGCGGTCCGGCGCGGCGGCGCCGGGGTGCCGGTGACGCTGGCGGTCGAGGACTTCGAGGTGGTGGAGACCGAACGGCGCGCCTCGACCGCGGTGGCGCTCTGCGTCGACCTCTCCTTCTCGATGATCTCGGAGGGCCGCTGGGGTCCGATGAAACAGACCGCGCTGGCGCTGGCTCACCTGATCGCCACCCGGTTCCCGCAGGACTCGTTGCAGATCATCGGCTTCGGCCGGGAGGCGATGCCGCTGAGCCAGCAGGAGCTGGCCGGGGTCGAGCCGGACCTGGTGCAGGGAACCAACCTGCAGCACGCGTTGAAGCTGGCCGGCCGGCACCTGCGCCGGCATCCCGGCGCCGAGCCGGTGGTACTGGTGGTCACCGACGGCGAACCGACCGCGCACCTGGACCCGGAGACCGGCGGCGGGATCTTCAACTGGCCGCCGCTGCGGGAGACGATCGAGGCGACCGTCGCCGAGGTGGACCAGCTGACCCGGTACGGCGCCACGATGAACCTGTTCATGCTCGGTGAGGATCCGGGGCTGCGCCGGTTCGTCGACGCGGTGGCCCGGCGCTCCGGTGGCCGGGTCTTCACCCCCGAACTGGAGGATCTCGGCCGGTACGTCGTCTCCGACTACCTGCGGACCCGACGCGGCCGTCGCTGACCGGCGGTGTCCCCGGCGTCCCCGGTGTGTCCCGGGGAGGGCATCCGGGCGATAACCGCCTGGTCGGCGGGGTGGCTTCCTAGACTCGGACAGGTGGAGGCGGCGGCGTTACGTCGGACGTACGAGGACCTGCTCGCCGAGGTGACGGCGGGCGGGTTCGGGCCGCCGCCGTCCGGGGAGCTGACCGCCGAGCAGGTGCTGGCGCACCTGGCGGCCAACGACGAGCTGCTGATCGAGGCGACCGAGGCGGTGCTGGCCGGCTCCCCGTGGACGTACTACGACGCGCAGTCGACGTTGCCGCCGCAGGTGGACGCGATGGTGGCGCATCCGGCCGGGCTGCCCGGGCTGGCCGCCTGGCTGCACACCTCGAGCGGACGGCTCTGCGGGCTGGTGGAGCGGCTCGGGGCGGCGGCGGAGACCCCGGTGGACTGCCGGCTGCGGGAGAGTGTCGAACTGGTCATCGAGGAGTCGCTGCCGTGGGGGCGGATGCTCGACATCCACGGCCGGATCCATCTGCCGATGCACCGCGACCAGTTGCGCGCTATGCGTACCGCCGCCCGTTAACACCCCATGGGAGCGTTCCCATAGTTCGGGACACGTGGATCTAGAGGTCGTCCGCAGCATTACCTTCCTGTTAACCGATGGGAGTCAATATGCTGCGACGTCTATCCCTCGGGCGGTTCTGCGCAGTCGGCGCGGTCGCCGTCCTCGGTCCGATCCTGGCCCTCGGCACCCCGGCCGCCGGCCAGCCCGGCGCGGATTCCGCCGGCCGGTCGGACTCGAACGCCGGCGGTCAGCCGGGCGCCGCCTCTGCCAGCTGGTCAGGCGTGGAACTGGCCGGGGACAGCCGGCCCGGCGCGAGCGCGGTCGCGGCGGCGGCCGTACCGCTCGACCAGCTCACCGTCAGCACCACCCAGGTCGCCTTCGGCCTGCAACGACCCACCGCCATCTTCGCGCCCGACGACGGCAGCGGCCGACTCCTGATCACCGAGAAGCAGGGCCGGATCCGGGTCTACCACCCGGACACCGGGCTGGCCGCCGAACCACTGCTCGACATCACCGACCGGGTCGACGTCTCCGGCAACGAACGCGGCCTGCTCGGCCTCGTCGCCACCCCGGACTTCGCCGAGACCCGGACCCTGTACCTCACCTACACCGCCCTGCCCGACGGGGCGGTCACGCTGGCCCGGTTCACCCTGGACAGCGCCGACCAGACCCCGGTCCCGGCCGACCGGGAAGAGGTCGTGCTGAGTCAACCGCACGCCGAGTTCGGCAACCACAACGGCGGACATGTCAGCTTCGGCCCCGACGGCCACCTGTACTGGAGCATCGGCGACGGCGGCGGCGCGGACGACGTACTCGACTCGGGGCAGAACCTCGGCACCCTGCTCGGCAAAATCCTCCGACTCGACGTGAGCCGGTCCTGCGACGGGCGGCCGTACTGCGTACCGGCGGACAACCCGTTCGTCGACACGGCGGACGCCCGGCCGGAGATCTGGGCGTACGGGCTGCGCAACCCGTGGAAGTTCGCCCACGACCTCGGCGGTGACGGGTCACTGTGGATCGCCGACGTCGGACAGGGGACGTACGAGGAGATCAACCACCTGTCGGCGGGCCAGGGCGGGGCTAACCTCGGCTGGTCCTGCCGGGAGGGGCCGGTGGTCTTCGACCCCGACCGGTGCGAGGACGGCGCCAGCTACGTCGAGCCGGTCCACACCTACCGCACCTCCACCGACGGCTGCGCGGTGATCGGCGGGTACGTCTACCGGGGGCAGGAGTACGCGGACCTCGCCACCGGCACCTACCTCGCCACCGACTACTGCTCCGGTACGGCGTTCGTGGTCCGACCCCCGGCCAGCCCCGGCGGGGCGTACCAGACCCGGGCGCTGACCGAGCTGACCATCCAGCCGACCAGCCTCGGTCAGGACGCCAACGGCGAGCTGTACCTGGTCAACGACCTGCCCGGCCAGCTGCACCGGATCTCGTTCGGCAGCACCGCCCCGCCGGTCGCCTGCACCGTCGGCTACCGGGTGGACCAGCAGTGGGGGACCGGCTTCACCGCCACCATCACCATCACCAACACCGGCACCGAGCCGATCGGCGGCTGGACGGTCAACTGGACCTACCTGACCGGTGGGCAGCGCGCCGGCACGTTCTGGAACGCCAGCGGCAGCCAGCAGGGTGCCGTGGTCACCGCCCGCAACGCCAGCTGGAACCCGGACATCCCGCCTGGGGGCAGCGTCCAGTTCGGCCTCCTCGGCACCCACACCGGCGCGAACCCCGCACCCACCGGGTTCCTGCTGAACAACCTTCCCTGCGGCTGAGAGGTCGGCAAGGGCCCCCGGTCGCCCGGGCGACCGGGGGCCCTTGCCGGTCACCGATCCTCTTCAGGATGGGAGGATCAGGCAAGAGGCGAAGAGCTTCATTCTAACGTTTCCACTGGTCACGCTGTTTAGATGGGGATATCAGAACAGCGGCGCCGATGCGGCGCCTCCCCGAATTGACAGGAGCTTCCGGTGACCGTCACGCACGGATTCCACGCCACCATGACCGCGCGGCCCGGGCAGGGCGACGCGCTGGTCGAACTGCTGCTCGACGCGCCGGTGCTGTCCCACCAGGACTGTGTCGTCTTCCTGGTCGGACGCTCGGCCAGCGACCGTGACGTCGTCCACGTCACCGAGGGCTGGACCAGCGAGGAGGCGCACGGCAGGTTCTTCGCGAGCGAGGTGGCGAAGGCGTACGTCGCGCGGCTGGCGCCGCTGGTCGCCGGCGAGAGTCGGTACGTCGACGAGGTGCCGGTCGGCGGCAAGGCCGTTTTCGCCTGATCCCGGTACCCCCGGTCACACCTGCCGGTACCGCCCGCCACCCGGCCGGTCCGCCTCCGCATCCGCCGGCCCGCCGTTGCGCCCGCCGGCCTCCCGCACCATCCCCTCGCCACCCTGAGCACAGAGGAATCCGTCATGCCCCTGACCCGCCCCGACCTCGACCCCGAACTGCGCACGCTGCTCGCCGAGATGCCACTGATGCCCCAGCTCGACGACGAGGTCCTCGCCCACCTGCGTCAACTCCCGTCGACCCCGGTCGACACCCTGCTCGCCGGTCGTACCGTCGACCGGCGGGAGGTCACCGTGCCCGGCCCGGACGGCAACCCGATCCCACTGTCGATCATGAGCCCGGCCGGCGCCGGACGCGCCACGGCGGCACCCTGCGTCTACTGGATCCACGGCGGCGGCATGGTGATGGGGGACCGCTACTCGCAGATCGACATCCCGCTGGAGTGGCTCGACCTGTTCGGCGCTGTCGTGGTCTCGGTCGACTACCGGTTGGCGCCGGAGGCGACCGGGACGGCCCTGGTCGACGACTGCTACCACGGTCTGCGCTGGGTTGCCGAGCACGCCGACGAACTCGGCATCGACCCCGCCCGGATCGTCGTGGCCGGGGCGAGCGCCGGCGGCGGCCTGGCCGCCGGCGTCACCCTGCTGGCCCGCGACCACGGCACCGTGCCGGTCGCCGCCCAGGTGCTGATCTGCCCGATGCTCGACCATCGCAACGTCACCACCTCCAGCCGGCAGTACTCCGGCGGCCCCGGCGTCTGGACCCGCGAGATGAACGAGTACGGCTGGCGGTCCGTACTCGGCGACCTCGCCGACGGGGACGTGCCCGGCTACGTCTCACCCGCGCTCGCCGACGACCTCTCGGGACTGCCGACCAGCTACCTCGACACCGGCTCCGCCGAGGTCTTCCGGGACGAGGACGTCGAGTACGCGACCCGGATCTGGGCGGCGGGCGGCCAGGCGGAACTGCACGTCTGGGCCGGCGGCTTCCACGGCTTCGACGCGTTGTACCCGCAGGCACGGGTCTCGACGACGGCGCGGCGTACCCGCACCGACTGGCTGGCCCGGGTGCTGGACTGAGCGACGGTCAGGCCGGTACGCCCCGGAAGGTGCGCCGGTAGGCGGTCGGCGCCACCCCGATCCGCTGGTGCAACTGCTGGCGGAGTGCGGCGGCGGTGCCGAAGCCGGACCGCCGGGCCACCTGGTCGACGCCGAGGTCGGTCGTTTCCAGCAGTAGCCGGGCATGGTCGGTGCGCTGGCGGAGCAGCCACTGCGCCGGACTGAGCCCGGTCTCCTCCCGGAACCGGCGGGTGAAGGTACGGACGCTCATGCTGGCGTGGGCGGCCATCTGGGCCAGGGTCGGCGGCTCGTGCAGCCGCTGTTGGATCCACTCCCGGGTCCGGGCCGTACCGGCGTCGCCACCGGGCGGCAGCGGCCGGTCGATGTACTGCGCCTGACCGCCCTCCCGCCACGGCGGCACCACGCAGCTGCGGGCCGCCCGGTTGGCGACCTCGCTGCCGTGGTCGGCCCGGATCACGTGCAGGCAGAGGTCGAGGCCGGCGGCCACCCCGGCCGAGCTGAGCACGTCGCCGTCGTCGACGAAGAGGACGTCCGGGTCGAGCCGCACCCGGGGGTGGAAGCGACGGAACCGGTCGGCGTACGCCCAGTGGGTGGTCGCCGGCCGACCGTCGAGCAGGCCGGCCGCGGCCAGCAGGAACGAGCCGGTGCAGATGGACATGATCCGGCTGCCCCGGTCGTGGGCCCGGCGCAGCGCGTCGCGGATCTCGGGTTCGACGACCCCCTCGGTGAGCGCGGGCCCGGCGTGGACTCCGGGTACGACGACCAGGTCGGCCCGGTCGAGCAGGTCCAGCCCGTGCTCGGGCAGCACCTGGAAACCGGCGGTGCTGCGGACCGGCCGTCCGCCGGGGGTGCAGACGTCGACGGTGTAGAGCGGCCGACCGTCGGTGTCCCGGGCGGTGCCGAGCACCTGGGCCGGGGTGCCGAGGTCGAGCGCGACGACCGAGTCGACCGCGAGGACGGCGACGGTGGTGGTGCGGATCATGCTGCTCCTGTCCTCGGCGACGCCGGTTGTTGCCTCGAACAGGCAAGTGGCCAGATTATGACGGAGCATGGCTCGCCGGCCACTCGTCGGGCCGCCCACCCCGTCGCAGACTGCTCGGGTGACCCGTATCCGCCGTCTGCACCCGGCCTGGTCGGTCGCCGCCGTCGCGTTCGTCGCGCTGGTCGGCGCCGCCGGGTTCCGCGCCACCCCGTCCGTCCTGCTGCACCCGCTGCACGCGGAGTTCGGCTGGCCGTTGGCCACCATCTCCGCCGCCGTCTCGGTCAACCTGCTGCTCTTCGGGCTCACCGCGCCGTTCGCCGCCGCCCTGATGGACCGGTTCGGCATCCGACGCGTGGTGGCGGTCGCGCTGACCCTGGTCGCCGCCGGCAGCGGCCTGACCGTCTTCATGCGGACCAGCGCCGAGTTGATCCTCTGCTGGGGCGTACTGGTCGGGTTGGGCACCGGCTCGATGGCGCTCGCCTTCGTGGCGACGGTGACCGGGCGGTGGTTCGTCCGGCGTCGGGGACTCGTCACCGGGGTACTCACCGCCGGCGGGGCCGCCGGACAGCTCGTGTTCCTGCCACTGCTGGCCACCCTCGTCGAGGCGTACGGCTGGCGGAGCGCGGCGTTGGTCGTCGCCGGGGCGGCGCTGGCCGTCGTACCCCTGGTCGGCTGGCTGCTGCGCGACCACCCGGCGGACCTCGGGCTGCCGCCCTACGGGGCGACCGAGGTCGCGCCGGCGCCGGCCCCGCAGGGCGGGGCGGCGGCCCGGGCGCTGCGGACGCTGCGCGACGCCGCCCGGACCCGCGCGTTCTGGCTGCTCGCCGGCGGTTTCGCGATCTGCGGTGCGTCGACCAACGGACTGGTCGGCACCCACTTCATCCCGGCCGCGCACGACCACGGGATGGCCGAGACCACCGCCGCCGGCCTGCTCGCGCTGGTCGGTCTCTTCGACATCGTCGGCACGATCGCCTCCGGTTGGCTGACCGACCGGGTGGACAGCCGGCTGCTGCTCGGCGCCTACTACGCGCTGCGCGGCGGGTCCCTGTTGGTGCTGCCGGGGCTCTTCGCCGACGCGGCCGGGCCGAGCCTGCTGGTCTTCGTCGTCTTCTACGGGCTGGACTGGGTGGCCACCGTGCCGCCGACCGTGGCGCTCTGCCGGGAGTACTTCGGACCGGCCGGTGCGGTCGTCTTCGGCTGGGTCTTCGCGGCCCACCAGATCGGGGCGGCGGTCGCCGCCACCGGCGCCGGGCTGGTCCGGGACCGGCTCGGCGAGTACACGATCGCCTGGTACGCCGCCGGTCTGCTCTGCCTCGGCGCGGCCCTCTTCTCGGTGCTGCTCCGTCGGGGTGCGGTCCGGACCCCGCCGCTCTCCGTGGAGCGTCCGGCCGCGGTCGGCCGGGTACATCCCTGAGCCGCGTACCGGGGTCGTACATCCCTGAGCGGCGCACCGGCCGGCGAGGGCCCGGCTCAGCCGGTGGTGAACGCCGCGAAGTGGCGGGCGACCTCGTTGGTGACGGATTCGACGTCCCGCGTGCCGTCCACCTCGATCACCCGGATACCCAGGGCGCGGGCCCGCTCCGCGGCGTCGGTGGCCAGGACGCGGTCGCGTTCCAGACGGCGCTGGCGGACCCGTGCGGGGTCGGGGAGGTCCATCCCGAACCGGGCAGCCCGGGGCAGCGTCTCGGCCTGCCGTTGGCGCCACTCGTCCGTCGGTACCAGTACGACCATGCGGCGCAGGTCGTCGGCCACGGTGGCGACCAGGTCGGGCCGCAGGTTCCACCCGTCGGCCAGGACCGGGCGCCGGGAGACCAGGGCGCGCAGGTCGTCCAGCACCCAGGAAAACTGCTCGGTGAAGTTCTCGAGCGCCCGTTCGACCATTTCCTGGCAGGTGAGTTCGGTCCAGTACGCCGCCCAGTCGGGTGCCGCTTCCCGACGACGGGCCCTGGCGGCGACACGGCGATCCTCGTGGCCCCGTGCGTCGTGATAGTCGCAGTGGTAGTGCACGAGGTCGTATCGGCTGGTGAGCATGCTTCCGACCGTGGTCTTGCCGGCCCACTGGCCGCCGCCGATCCAGAGCGCGTTGCGAATCGTTCCGTCATGCGTCCATTGCATGTACAGATCCTGCGATCAAACGGTGAGAATTTGAAGTCTTGTATCCACCGGCCGGTTTTGGTCTATTGAGGATAGGAGCCTTTCGGTGCGGGGCGACGGGCGAGGCGGTGATTCCCGGCACCGTCGCCGCTGGTCGGCTCGGCCGCGCCGGCCGCGAGGCTCGTCGACCGGTCGGCCGCCCCGGGTCCGCCGGCGCGTGGGCCGGGTAGCCCGGCGTTTCTCTTCGGTGCGCATCGCCGAGCCCCCGTACGTACCTCGGGTGGTGAGGGGAGCGGCCGGCTGTCCGCAGACTGACGTCACAGTGACGCAAACCCGACAGTTGATTACTCATAGTTACTGCACGATTACTCCATGAACAGAAGTGCGATCACCCTGAGGGTTTCCGGGCCGGTGCCGGGCAGCGAGTCCGCCGACGCGGCGGCGGTGGCCGCGCTGATCAGGGAGTTGCACGCCAGGACGATCCTGCACGTCGCCCACCCCACAGCCGAGCAACCGACCGATGTCGCGGATCCGACCGGCCGGAAGGGGACCACCCTCGGAACCCTCGCCGAACTGGTCGTCACCGGCCTCTTCTCGGCCACCACGGTGGCCGCGCTGGCCCAGGTCATCATCGCCTTCGTCCAGCGCGGCGCGGCCCGCCAGATCACCCTGCGGGACGGCCGCCGCACCCTGACCATCAGCGACCCGAACGAGGAGACCGAGCGGATGGTCGCCGACTGGCTGGGCGTACCGCCGACACGGAACGGCGTCGGGTCCGGTGCCGACTAGCCCGCCCGTCGGCCGCTACGCGCTGCTCGTCGCCGTCGGCGAGTACGACGACCCGTCGCTGGACCAGTTGCGGGCCCCGGAGCAGGACGTCGAGCGGCTGGCGGCGGTGCTGGAAGACCCGGCGGTGGGCAACTTCACCGTCCGTACCCTGGCCGACCCCGCCGACCACGAGGTGCGGCGGGAGATCGAGGACCTGCTCGCCGAACGGGTCAACGACGACCTGGTGCTGCTCTACTTCTCCTGCCACGGCATCGTCGACCCGTTCCACCGGCTCTACTTCGCCGCCGCGAACACCGTCCGGACCCGGCCGGCCAGCACCGCCATCTCCCGGTCCTTCGTCAACGAGCAACTGGAGGCGTGCCGGGCCGCCGCCAAGGTGCTCGTCCTGGACTGCTGCTTCGCCGGCGCCTTCGCCGAGGGTTTCAAGGGCAACCCGCAGGGCGCCCTGGACGGCCAGATCGGCCGGGGGTACGTGGTGATCAGCGCCTGCGACAGCTACGAGTACGCCTTCGAGTCCGACGGCCTGGTCGAGTCGGCCCCCCGGGGGTCGATCTTCACCGACGTACTGCTGGAGGGGCTGGCCACCGGCGGCGCCGACCTGGACGGCGACGGCCGGATCGGGATCGACGAACTGTTCCGATACGTGCACGACGGCGTGGTCCGCCGCCGCCCCGACCAGAAGCCGAAGTGGAGCGCCTACAACGCCGAACCGCACATCTATCTCGCCACCGTGCCGACGACCGTCGCCACGGCCACCGGCGCCTCCGGCGCCGCCGGGGCCCGGGGGGGAGTGGCGAAGGCGGGCGCCGGGGCGGCACCCCGGCCCACCACGTACAACCGGCACCAGGCGATCGTCGCCCGCGGCTTCCGGGCCGGCGCCGACCTGGTCCGGCGGACCTTCGGCCCGCTCGGCCGGCGGGTCCTGGTCGAGGACGCCTCCGGGGCCTACCACGAACTCGGTGACGCGGCCGGCGTGGTCCGGCTCTTCACCGCGTACGACACCCGGGACGCGATCGGCACCAGCTATGTCCGGGAACTGGTGGAGGGAGTACGACACCGGGTCGGCGACGGCGCCACCACCACCGTGGTGCTGGCCCAGGCGATGATGGACGGCGCCTCGACGGCGCTGCGGGCCGGGGCCAACCCGGTCGCGCTCTGCCGGGGGATCGAGTCGGCCACCCACGCCGTCCTCGCCGAGCTGGCCGACCTCGCGGTGCCGGTCGAGACGAAGGAACAACTGAGAATGGTCTCGACCATCGCCGCCAACGACGAGACCGTCGGCGACCTGCTCGCCTCGGCGATGGAACGGGTCGGCAAGGACGGGGTGGTGATCGTCGAGGAGAGCAACCTCTTCGGCCTCGAACTCGAACTCACCGAGGGGATGCGGCTGCCGGCCGGACACGTGTCGCCGTACTTCGTCACCGATCCGGAGGGCGCCGAGGCGGTGCTCGCCGACCCGGCGATCCTGGTCGTCGACCAGCGGCTGGCGAACGGCGCGGACCTGCGGCCGTTCCTCGAGGCCGCCGGCGCGCAGGGGCGCCCGTTGGCGGTCTTCGCCCATGACGTACGCGACGGCGCGCTGAGCGCGCTGATCGTCGGCAAGTTGCGGCACGCCCTCGCCTCGGTCGCGGTCCGACTCGGCGGCCCGGACCAGGAACGACGGAGCCTGATGGCGGATCTGGCCCTGCTGACCGGGGCGACCGTGGTCGGGGAGGCGGACGGTGGGCTCGGCGCGGCCGGACCGACCGTGTTGGGCGGCGCCCGCAAGGTGATCACGACCCGTCGGGACACCACCGTGGTCGAGGGCGCGGGCGACCCGGAGCTGATCCGACGCCGGGTACGGCAGCTCCGGGCCGACCTGGAGCGGCGGGAGCCCGGACCGGACCAGGCCGCTCAGCAGGCCCGACTGGCCCGGCTCGCCGGCGGGGTGGCGGTGATCAGGGTCGGCGAGTCGGTCGAGGGGCAGCTCAAGACCCGCAAACGCCAGATCGACGACGCGGTACGCAATACGAAGGCGGCGGTCGAGTGGGGCGTCGTGCCGGGCGGTGGGGCGGCCCTGTTGACCGTGGCCGGCCGGATCAGTACCCGGGTGCCGCGGGGCGACGACGAGGCGCTCGGCTACGCGGTGGTGATCGACGCGCTGGTGGCCCCGTACGAGGAGTTGATGCGCAACGCCGGGCGGGACCCGTTGGCCGGGCCGGCCGACCTGCGTCGCCGTGGCCCGGGAGTCACCTTCGACGTGGTCTCCGGGACGTACGTGACCGCGTTGGACGCCGGCATCGTGGACGCTGTCGCGACCCTGCGGCAGGCGGTCACCGCCGCCGCCGGGGTGGTCACCCGCTATCTGATGATCGGTTGACCCGCGTTTCAGCTGCCCGGACCGGGTCGTCGTCGCCGGCTGTCCGGCTCCGGTCTTCGCCCGCCCGGTGGCCGGCGGGTGGCCGGTGCCGGGGAGTCCCGGCACCGGCCACACCGGCCCGTGCTGCTACGCGGTGCCGCCGACGTGCAGCAGGTCAGCGATCCGCTCGGCGACGGGTGCCGCCTCCAGGTGCAGCCAGGAGACGTTCAGCCGGTCGTCACCGAGCACCGCGAGCAGGACCTCGTCGCTGACGCCGTACACGGTGAAGTAGCCCTGGTCGCTGTGTACGGTCAGCTCCCGGATCCGCCCCTGGCGCAGGGTCAGCCCGCACTGCCGGCCGAGTCCGAAGGTGGTCGCCGCGAGCGCGGCGAGATCCATCGGCTCGGGGCCGGTGTGGAGGTCGTGGCCGATCAGCCGTCCGTCCACACCGGCCAGGACGGCACCGCGTACCCCGGGCACCCGCTCGCGCAGGGCGCCGAGTTCGACGTGGACGGCGGACTGGCCGGGCATCGGACCGCCGCTGTGGACCAACGGAACCGGTGGTGCGGCGAGCGCCTCCGCCGGAAGGTTCTCCTCGCCGCCGCTGTCCAGCCCGGCGCCTGGGCTGCGCCGGGGCAGCGGGTTGGCGAACACGCCCGGTCCGGGCTCTCGGAACTGGGTCATGGCCGGCGTCATCCCTCGACCCGGTGCTGCTGGTCGGCGGCGGATACGGGCTCGACGCGTCGGACCGTCGGAGCCCAGCGGCGGCAGGATGTGCCCACGTGGGAGCTCAGCGGCCGGGTCGGGTGGTGGTTCGCCACTGACGGCGCCTCCATTCTCGGTGTGAACGTCACTGCCCGTAGCGCCGCCATCGAGCAGCTGGCGATGTTGGGCGACGGCCGGTCTGTCCTGCGAGTACTCCTGCGGCGTGGGTGTCACGCCGGCTGCAGGACGCCGCTCGCAAGACAGAGTACTTGTCTGTGCAGCTAACTTACTGTTGTCCTGCCCCCGAGGGAACAGGGCGATACGACCAAAGTTGCACCGCATCTGTCGGGCTTCCGTCCGGCGCATCACTGCGCACAGTAATCGGAACTCAGCGTAGTCAATGACCGGTTGCGGGGCCCGCCGCGCGGCCCGCGGTGGATGTCGGCGGACCGTCGGAATCGGTGGTGCCGGGTGGACGGCTGCGGCGTCGACCGGGCCGGAACCTCAGACATGGGCATCCATGAACGTGACTTTCCGTGTGGTGAGTCGCCGTGTCGTGGTGCACCGCCGGTGACCAGGTACGCCGGTACCGTGAGCCGGTGAGCGAAACCACCTGGACGGCGGTCCGGGCCGCCCGAGCCTGGCTGGACCAGGCGAACGGGACCGACCGAACCGAGCTGACCTGCCGGATACTCAAGGTCACCGAGGAGGCCGGCGAGGTCGCCCGCGCCTGGGTCGGCCTGCTCGGACAGAACCCGCGCAAGGGCGTCACGCACGACCTGGCCGACGTGGCGGACGAGTTGGCCGACGTCGCGCTCGCCGCCCTGGTCGCGATCGAGAGCCTCGGGCTCGACGCGCGTGAGGTGCTGGCCGACCGGGCCGGACGGGTCCAGGCCCGGTTCCCGTTGTCCGACCGGTCGGGCTGAGCGTGCGGATGTCGGACGGATTGTCCGGCATCACCGGTTGACCCGCCGGCATGCTCTGGGGGTCGGTACGCCACAGCGACCCGAGACCGGTGGGACCCCCGCCCACCGGTGCGGCGGGCGGACCGGTCGATGGCCGACCTGTCGCGACAACGCGCTGGTCGGCCGGCGTACAGGCCCCGGGGCGGGTGCCCGCACCCGCGACCGTCACCTTCCCCCGTAGCTGACGGTCGTCCAGCCCGCCCCGGGTGCCTGTCGCCGCCGCCGAACCTCCGATCCACCGTCCGGTATGGAGGGATCGGAGAGGGTTCGGTGGGGTCGCCGTCGGGGTCGGGCGGGCGGTCTGTCGGAGTTGTCGGACCGGATCGACCTGGGGCATCGGCCGGAGGGCCGGATTTCGCGGATGAGGATATCCAGCAGGTCAGTCCGTGCTATACGGTTGCTGAGTGAGAGTCGAGCGGCACTGGTGGAACGGTGATCGTGGTTCGCGTTCCCGGCGCGACGTGTACATCCGTACGGACGGGGAGCGGTGGGAGGTCGAGGCGCAGGTCGGCGGCGCCCAGGGGCGGTCCAAGGTGCAGCAGTGCCCTGGTGAGGCCTCCGCGCGGATCCTTGCCGACGCCTGGCTCGGCGGGCGCCCCGAGTGGCGCGAGATGGCGATCTGACGACGCCTTCGTGTCGTCCCCTTCACCCCGCCGCCGTTAGCGGAAGTTCCCGCCCGAGGCCAAGGCACTTTCCGTAATCTGCCAAAGCCGGTTGCTGCCCGTTACCCCTTCCGATGCGTCCAGTTACGATCCAGCCACTTATGGTGGTCGATGTCGTGGCGAGTCGGCGGGGTGAGGTTCGTGGCGCAGGACCGGGACGTACGGTCGACCGGCGGACAACAGCGGATCGGGGACCTCGACCGCAGCCTGCTGCTCCAGTGTCGGACCAGCCAGGTCACCCAGGCTGCCGAGGTGGCCGACCGACCGGGCAGCGGCCTGGTCGTCACCGTCGACCGCGGCAACCAGCGCGGCTGCCTCGCCCGGGCGCGCCATCTGCTCGAGGTGGACCACTACCGACAGCCGGTGCTGCTCGACGCCGCCCGGTACGTCGGCCCTGACCGGCTGACCGCCTCGGTGTCCTTCGACGACCGGTGGATCGGCGCCCAACGCGACCTCGGCCTGCCGGTGCTCACCGACTCCGGCTACCTCGCCCCGGCCGACACCGCCGGCTGCCTCGGCATCCTGGAACGCGCCGCCCGTCTCGGCGACGCCATCGCCCTGCTGCCGATGCATCCGGCCTGGCTCGCCGACCCGACCGCCCGACAACACCTCGTCCGGTACGTCGAGGTGGTCGGCGTACCGGTCGCGATCGTGGTCGAACGCGCGGTCGCCCCGGTCGACCCGGTCGAGGTGGTACGCGGACTGCTGGAACTGCTCCGTTGCGCCGTACCCGTGCTGTTGCTCCGCGCGGACCTGGCCGCGCTCGGTGCCCTCGGCTCCGGGGCGGTCGCCGCGGCGGTCGGTCTCGACCCCACACTGCGCGGCCTCGACCCCGGGCCGCGCGGCTCCGACCCACGCGGCGCCGAGTGGCGCAGGCAGTCGGCCGGCACGCCGTCCGTGCTGATCCGGCAGTGCCTCTCGTACCAGTCGACGGTGGAGGTCGAGGCGGCCATCCGCCGGTACCCGGACAACGGCATGTGGCACTGCGGCTGCCCGACCTGCGGCGGACGGGACCTGACCTGGCTGGTCCGCCGCCCCGACGCGGGCCGCGCCGGACTGGTCCTGCGGCACTCGGTCGACGTGCTGCTCGGCCTGCGGGCCGAGATGACCGGTCCCTGCGTGCAGCTCAACCAGTGGAGCTGGCGGGCCCGCTGTGCCACCGCCACCTCCCGACTGCGGGAGGTGGGTTGGGAGCGACTGCCGATGCTGACCCACTGGCAGGAGGCGATCACCCTGCCGGCGATCTCCCGGCTGAGCATCCCGGTCCCGCGCCGCTCGACCAGCCCGACCACCAGTGGCCGGTTCTCCCGGGCTGACCCGCCCCGCGCCGGCCGTTGACCCGCCCCGCGCCAACCGGCAGCCGCTTCGGGTCGGCGGCTCCGGGGCGGTGCGGGCCGGTCAGGCCAGAGCCATCCGGGCCCACCGACTCGGCGTGAGGGTGAGTACCCGGAACGGACAGTTTCGGTCGGTGAGCAGGGTGTACGCCTCGATGGCCCGCTCGGCGGCGTCCTGCGCCTGCTCGGCCGGGGTCATGCCCCGCCCCCGGTTACGGAACAGCGCGCCGTAGAACGCCGAGCAGAAGACCCCGCTCTCGTGCCAGCCGATCTGTGCCGAGGTGCCGATGTAGGTCACCTCGCCCTGCAGGCAGTCCCGCACCGCCTTCTGCCAGGCGCCGGTGCCGGTCTTGCAGCCGTCCGCGAGGATCGCGTGCGCCGAGATGCCCCGGCCCCGGCTCGCCGCCTCCTCACCCAACGCCTCCAGCGAGATCTTCGTCCGTCCGTCGCTGCTGGCGAAGGTGGGCGTACTGCTGTGGTCGCCGTGCGCCATCACGTGCAGGACGTCGCAGGAGGCGGTGAACGCGGTCAACACGGTGTCCGGGTCCCGGGACCGGACGAAGTCGATGTCGACGACCGGTCGCGGATGCTCGGCGTTGATGTTCTGCAACGTCGACTGGACGAACGTCATCGCGGCGTCGAACGACGAGTCGAGCCCGATGTCCAGCAGACTTACCCGTTTCGCCCTCATCGCAGCGTCCTCCCCCGATGGTGCGATCACCGCGCACGGTACTCCGGCCGTGCCAGCCTCCGCCCGGGGCCGGGGGAGCCGTGCCAGCCGCGGTCCCGGCCGTGCCAGCGGCGGTCCCGGCCGGTCGGTTCGGGGCGGGGGCCGGCGGCACGGTTCAGTCGACCAGGGCCGCGTAGACCAGCTGGCGCAGCTCGGCGCGGAGCGGGTAGGTGCTGGAGGGGACGAGCTGGGTGAAGAGCAGGCCGGTGATCTCCTCGACCGGGTCGACCCAGAACGCCGTACTCGCCACGCCGCCCCAGTAGTACTCGCCGACGCTGCTCGGTACCCGGCTCGGCACCGGGTCCTGCACCACCGCGAAACCGAGCCCGAACCCGATCCCCTCGAAGGTGGTCTCGGCGAAGCCGCCGGTGGAGAGCCGCCCCAGATCCTGGCCACCGGGCAGGTGGTTGCGGGTCATGAACCGGACGGTACGCGGACCGAGCAGGCGTACCCCGTCGAGTTCCCCGCCCCGGAGCAGGAACTGGGTGAACCGGTGGTAGTCGCCCGCGGTGGAGAGCAGACCACCGCCGCCGGAGAGCAGGTCCGGCTTCTGCAGCGCGTACTGGCCGATCTGGTCGTACCGGACCGCCTGGCCGGTCATCGGATGTGGGGCGTAACAGGCGGCCAGCCGGTCGACGTCGTCACCCTCGGCCCACCAGCGGGTGCCGGTCATGCCGAGCGGACCGAAGATCCGTTCGGCGAAGAAGGTGTCCAGCGACTGGCCGGAGACCACCTCGACCAGCCGGCCGAGCACGTCGGTGGCGACCGAGTAGCCCCAGGCGCTACCGGGCTGGAAGAGCAGTGGCAGCCGGGCCAGCCCCGCACAGGCGGTGCCGAGGTCGACGCCGGACGGCGGATACAGGTCGTAGCCGGCGGCCCGGTAGAGGCCGTCGACCACCGAGGTCTGCAGGAAGCCGTACGTCAGGCCGGCGGTGTGGGTGAGCAGGTGCCAGACCCGGATCGGCTCGACCGCCGGCACCGTGTACGGCTTCAGCGCCGACCCCTTGTCGTAGACCCGTACGTCGGCGAACTCCGGGAGCCAACGGCTGATCTCGTCGGTGAGCTGGAACCGGCCCTCCTCCCAGAGCAGCATCGCGGCGACCGAGGTGATCGGCTTGGTCATCGAGTAGATCCGCCACAACGTGTCCGGGTCGACCAGCCGGCCCGCCTCGACGTCCCGCAGTCCGTACGTCGAGGCGTGCGCCACCTCGCCGCGCCGGGTCACCACCAGCTGCCAACCGGCCAGCTGACCCGCGTCGACGTACCGGGCGAAGTGACGGTCGACGCGGGCCAGTCTCGCCGGGTCGAAACCCACCTGATCAGGGTCCACGGTGCGCTGCAGGCTCATCTGACGAAACTTACTGCCGGGTCGGAAACGGCGGCAATCACCCGCCGCTGTCGTGCTCCGCACAGCCGGGAACCTGCTCCGCACAGCCGGGAACCTGCTCGGCACGGCCGGGAACCTGCTCGGCACGGCCGGGGACCGGGTCGGACCGGGTGGAGTGGGTCGGCCGCCAGTACTGGCGTTTGTCCTGTTCCCGGACCACCACGCCGAGCCGCAGCAACTCGTCCCGGAGTTCCACGAGGTCCCGGCGGTCGCCCTTGTCCACCGCCCGCTGTCTGACCTGGAGCAGGGCGTCCGCCCCGGGCGGCAACCCGGCGACCCCCTCGGCCCAGCGCCGCCACCCGTCCCGGTACGGGTCACCGTCGGCGTGCCAGCGGTAGCCGTACGCCTCGAACGCCGTACGGAGCCGCTCGGCGTCGAGGTCGGACGACTCCCGGACCAGCTCCTCGGCGGCCGGACCGAGCAGGACGAGCTGCTTGCCGTCCCGGAAGACGCCGAGGATCCGGTCCCGATCGACCTCCCGCCGGTTGTCGCCGCGGACCAGCACGACGGACCGGCGGCTGACCGTGACGGTCAGTCGTTCGACGGCGGCCATCCCGGCCACGACCAGGCCGGCGACCGCGCCGAGAACCAGCGCGGTGACCGTCGTCCACGGCTCGTCCACCGAGTCGACCAGCTTGAACAGCCAGCGCCACGGCACCCAGCGCTGCGACTCCAACCAGTCCGCCGCCCACCGCAGCAGCCAGCCGGCGGCGGCCCCGACCAGTGGGAACAGGACCCAGACCGCGACCACCGTGCCGGTCGGTTCGGCCACCACGGTCCGCGGGGCGTCCGCCGTACCCGCCGGCGGCGCCGTCCCGGACGACATCTCAGGAGACCTCCCGCCGGATGGTCCGGACCAGCCCGGCGACCAGCGGCACCCCGACCCAGACCGCGACCGAGACACCGAGCCGGGCCCACTGCCCGCCGGTCAGGTCGCCGGCGCCCGGCGGTTCGATCAACGGGGCGGTGGTCAGCCCGGTGTCCAGCCACTCGGCGGCGGTACGCAGTTTGCTGATCATGCCGCCGAGCATCGACCAGGCGATCGGCAGGACCAGGGATAGCACGATCGCCAGTGGGGTGTTCTGCAGCAGCAGACCGAAGGCGATCCCCATCAGCACGCTGACCACCTGGAACACCGCCGCGCCGAGCACCGCGAACGCACTGGTCGACCAGGCGTCCGGCGGGTTTCCGCCAAGCGTGGCCAGCAGCGTGCCGACCGCCGACGTCGCCACGCTGACCAGCACCGAGACCAGGGCCGCGACGGCACCGGCGGCCAGCTTCGCCACGACGACCCGGTGCCGCTGTGGCACCAGGGCGAAGGTGGTCACCGCCGTTCGCTGGGAGAACTCGCTGGTGACCAGGAGGATGCCGAGGATCGGCAGCAGGACCCCGACCGGGAACTGGGCGAGCGCGAAGAAGTTCTCGAACCGTTGGTCGGCCTCGGGGGCGGAGAGCAGCAGCACGGTGACGATGCCGGCGGAGAGCAGGGCGATGACGATCAGCAGCCAGTAGCCGGCCCGGGTGTCGGCGAGTTTGCGCAGCTCGACGGCGGTCAGCCGGAGCAGCGACGGACGCTGGCCAGCCGGCCCGTCCGCGTACTGCGGGACGGCCGGCGGCCGGGTCAGGGTCTCGGTCGACGACGGTGTGGTGTCGGCGCTCATCTCACGGCCTCCCGTACGGAATCGCCAGCGGTCAGGGACAGGAAGATCTGCTCCAGGCCGGCGCTCTCCGCCGGACGGAGTTCCACCAGCGCCACGCCGGCGTCGGCGGCGACCTGCCCGACCGCCCCGGGGTCGGCGCTGACCAGCAGCCCGCCGTCGGTACCGGCCCGGACCGGCAGCCCGGCCCGGTCAAGGGCGGCCCGCAGGGCCTCCGGATCGCGGGCCCGGACCGCCGTACCGGCGCCGGCCAGCAGTTCGTCCTTGCTGCCCTGGGCCACCACCCGGCCGGCGCCGATCACGACCAGCCGGTCGGCCACCGCCTCGACCTCGCGCAGCAGGTGCGAGGAGAGCAGCACCGTGCCGCCCCGGTCGGCGAAGTCGCGCAGCAGGCCCCGCATCCAGAAGATGCCCTCCGGGTCGAGGCCGTTCGCCGGCTCGTCCAGGATCAGCACCCGAGGGCTGCCGAGCAGCGCCTGCGCCAGGCCGAGCCGCTGTCGCATACCGAGCGAGTACGCCCGTACCCGGCGTTTGGCCGCGACCGCGTTCAAACCGACCTGGTCGAGACATTCGTCGACCCGGCGGCGCGGCACCCCCATCACCTGCGCCGACAGTCGCAGCGTCTCCCGACCGGTCCGGCCGGGGTGCATCGCCCCGGCGTCGAGCAGCAGCCCGACCTCCCGTCCCGGGTTCGGCAACCGGCGGTAGTCGACCCCGTGCACAGTTGCCGTACCGGCGGTCGGCGGGGTGAATCCGCAGATCATCCGCATGGTGGTGGACTTGCCGGCCCCGTTCGGCCCGAGGAAGCCGGTGACGGTGCCCGGCGCACAGGTGAACGAGACGTCGTCGACGGCGGTGTGCCCGCCGTACCGTTTGCTCAGGCGCTCGACGCTGATCATGCCGTCCAGCGTGCCCGGGCGGCCGGGGCCGGCGCTGCGGTCGGAGGTTGACATCCGGCGACCGACGGCTATTTCCGGACGCGACTTTCGACCATCCCCGGACGTCGACTTTGGTAGCTGTCAGGTCGGGTACGACGGTCCGTAACATTGTCTGATGAGTGCGGTTCCGGTCCGGCCCGAGCACCCCTGGCTGCTGCCGGCGACCCTGACCGCGGATCCGTCCACCGCCGCCGGCCGCCGTCCCCGCCGGTCGACCCGGGACTGGGTCGTCGACACGCTCTGCTTCCTGATCGCCGCCGGGTTCGCGATCATCGCGTTCTGGGACGTGCTACGGCCACAGCCGACGCTGGTCGCCGACCGGGTCGACTCGGAACTGGCGCTCGTGATCGACATGGTGGTGACCACCGCGCTCTGCCTCGCCCTCTGGGTACGCCGACGCTGGCCGGTGGCGTTGACCCTGATCACCCTGCCGGTGGCGGTGGTCTCCACCCCGTCGGCGTTCGCCATCATGATCATCGTCTTCACCGTGGTGGTGCACCGCCCGCTGACGATCTCCGGCCCGCTGGTCGTCGCCCAGCTCGGCGCCGGAGTGCTCTACGAGCACCTGCACGCCGACCCGGCAGACGGTCCGCTGGTCGGCATGGTGCTCACCGTCGTGCTGACCGGGTCGGTGCTGGCCTGGGGCATGTTCGTCCGGGCCCGGCGACAGCTCGTGCACTCCTGGCGGGACCGGGCGATCCGGGCCGAGACCGAGCAGCGGCTGCGGGTCGAGGCGGCCCGCCGGATGGAACGGACCCGAATCGCCCGGGAGATGCACGACGTACTCGCGCACCGGATCTCGCTGCTGAGTCTGCACGCCGGCGCGCTGGAGTTCCGACCGGACGCCTCGTCCGAGGAGATCGCCCGCGCCGCCGGGGTGATCCGGACCAACGCCCACCAGGCGTTGGAGGAACTCCGCGAGGTGATCAGCGTGCTCCGGGAGGACCCGCCCGCGCTCGACGAGGAGCTGGACCGGACGCCGCTGTCGGCCGGGTGCGGCTCGGACGCGTCGGCCCGGGTGCGGTTCAAGTACGGGCCGGATCCGCCGTACCCGCCGGTGACGCCGCCGACCGCCGGTGATCCGGCCTCGCCGACCGCCGCCGGTCCGGCTCCCGGCGCGCCGGAACGGCCGCAGCCGACCCTCGCCGACCTGCCGGACCTGGTCGCCGAGTCCCGTGGGGCGGGAATGCGGGTCGAACTGCGGACCGAGTTGACCGGTGCGGAGAACGTGCCGGTCGGGATGGGGCGGGGGGCGTACCGGATCGTGCAGGAGGGCCTGACCAACGCCCGCAAACACGCACCGGACACCGCGGTCACGGTGACCGCCCGGGGCCGGCCCGGACTCGGCCTCACCGTGGAGGTCCGCAACCGGTGGCCAGTACGGGAGCCGACGGAACCCCGGGTCCCCGGCACCGGCACCGGCCTGGTCGGGCTCGCCGAGCGGGCCGCCCTGCTCGGCGGCTGGCTGGAGCACGGCCGTACCGACGCGGGTGACTTCCGGCTGACAGCCTGGCTACCGTGGCCGTCGTGACGACCCACGAACCGCCCGCCGCGACCGCTCCCGGGCCGGACACCGCCGGGCCGGTCGACGCCTCGGCCGCCGCCGGAGCGGCCGACACCTCGGCCGCCGGGCCGGACCGGCCGGCCACCCCGGTACGGGTCCTCATCGTCGACGACGACGCGCTGGTCCGGGCCGGCCTGTCGATGATCCTCGGCGGCGTACCGGAGCTGCGGGTGGTCGGCGAGGCCGCCGACGGGAGCGAGGTGCCGGCGGCGATCGCCGCGTACCGGCCGGACGTGGTGCTGATGGACATCCGGATGCCCCGGGTCGACGGGCTGGCCGCCACCGAGGCGGTGCGGCAGATGCCGGATCCGCCACAGGTGCTCGTGCTCACCACCTTCGACGCCGACGAGTACGTGCTGCGTGCGCTGCGGGCCGGGGCGAGCGGCTTCCTGCTCAAGGACACCCCGCCGGCGGAGATCGTCCAGGCGGTACGTCGGGTCGCGGCCGGCGAGGCGACCCTCTCCCCGACGGTCACCCGTCGACTCATCGCGCACGTGACCGGCCCCGGCACACCCGGCCGCCGGGACGCCGACCTCCGCCGGGACCGGGCGGTACGACTGCTCGCCGGACTCAGCGAACGGGAACGGGAGGTCGCGGTCGCGATCGGTCGGGGCTGGTCCAACGCCGAGATCGCCGCCGAACTGTTCATGAGCGTCGCCACGGTGAAGGCGTACGTCTCGCGGTTGCTGACCAAGCTGGAGTTGAACAACCGGGTCCAGGTGGCGCTGCTGGTCCACGACGCCGACCTGGTCTGAGGCGGCGACCCGCCCTGGTCTACCGCGGCGACCTGGTCTGTGGCCTGCTGCGGCGGCGACCCGGTCGGTGGTCTGCGGCGCCGACGGTGGTCCGGGGCGGTGCTGCCCGGCGCTCACTCGCGCAGGCGTACCGGGTCCAGGCCGTTGACGTCCACCGCCGGACCGGTCTCCCGCATCCGTTCGGCGACCTGGTGCCACCGTCCCGCCTGCCGGGTGCAGATCTGCTGTGTCTCGTCGCCGCGCAGCGGCTCACCCCGGTAGTCCATTCCGGACAGCCGCCGCCGGGCCCGCAGACTGCCGTCCCCGGCCTGCTCGGCGACGGCCTGGTGGATCGCGTTGAGTTTGCGGTCGACCAGCGCGATATTGGACCGGGCCACCTGTTCGACGTTCTCCTCGGCGCGGGTGCCGTCGCCGACCAGCCGGTCCGCGCCGGAGAGCACCAGGTCGTCGAAACGCGGGATCTGGGGTGGGAACCGGGCCTCGGCGATCCGGATCGGGTCGACCGCCCGGCGGAGCAGCCGGATGAACTCCGCCCGGTCGCGCCAGTAGCGGGCGTGGTCCAGGGCGATCCGGCAGAGCGTGTCCCAGGTTTCGGCGTCCAGGTCGAGCCAGCGGATCAGCAGGTGCGGGTCGGCGGTCTGCGGTGGCAGGGCGCGGTCGTGCCAGGTCTGTTCGAGCAGCACGGCGCCCTGGCAGATCAGCTGCTTGGCGTACGCCGACATCCGGATGTTGATCGGCTTGTCCGGGCGGGGGAGGACGACCCGCAGACTGGGATAGACCTCCTCCTCGAAGTAGCCGAAGTCCTGCAGCCGGCGCAGTGGTGCCAGGTCCGGTTCGCTGCTCAGGATCCACCGCCGCAGCCGGTCGGCGGCCACCCCGCTCTCGGTGCAGGCCAGCGCGGCGCGCAACTGCTCGACCGCCTTTGCGACCAGGGGCGCGACCGGCGGCGGCAGCGGATGCGGGTTCCCGCCCCCGGCCGGGTCACCGGTGACCGCTCCGAAGCCACTGCCCGCGCCGGTGCCGCCGGGGCCGCTGCCCGCGCCGGCACCGGTCACCGGCGTACCGCCAACGGCCGCACCGGTACCAGCGCGGCCGCCGCTGGCCGGCGCGGCCGGTCCGGCCCGGCTGCCGTCCGATCCGGCCCGGCCGTCCACCGTCGTGGCGGCCCGGGCCCACCAGCCGCCACCGCCGGTGCCCGGGTCGGCCGGCGGTGCCGACGGTCGACGCGGCCAACGGGGTGGATGGGGCAGCGGCAGCGCGTCGGAGATCAGCCGACGGCCGAGCCCGAGTGCCCGACCGGCGGCGGAGACCGGTGGTGCCGGAGCCCGGTCCGGGTCCGGGAAGTAACCCTTGAGGGCGAAGCCGTAGGTGCAGGCCGCGTTGTAGAAGTCGAACGACCGGAGCGGACGGGCCGGCCACCGCCCCCGCTGGGCCCGGCGGATCGCCCGGTCCAGCAGTACGCCGCCGGAGGGCCACTCCCGCATCAGGATGCCGGCCCGCCGTCGTGGCCCGCGCCGCCACCAGTCGGCGAGACAGCCGCCGTCGTCGAACGGCCCGGTCGGCTCCCGACCAACCGGCGGCCAGCCGGCCTCGGCCCAGTCGTGCCACGCCTTCGCCAGCCGCAACGGGGCCCAGACATCCCGGAGCAGCAGCAGGGCGGAGTGGGTCGCCTCGGAGCGGGTGGCCCGGACGAACCAGGCCAGCACCGCGTCCTCGCGGAGCCGGTACAGCTCCTGCGCGGCGGCGATCTGGAACACCACCGTGGCCGCCACCGGGAACTCCCGCAGCACCCGGCGCAGCCACTCCTTCGCCGCCGCCTCGCCGGGCGCCTCGGCGAAGGTCACCGCCACCGGCCAGTACCGGTCGACGAACGCCTTCTCCAGACGCTGGCGGATCTGCCGGCGTACCTTCTCCCGGTCGCCGACGCCGTCGGACTTGAACCACTGGTGCACCGTCCGCTCGGTGTAGGCGAGGGTGCAGGCGTACTGGTAGCGGAGCTTGATCGAGTCGGGCCGGCGGCGCAGGTAGCGCAGGGTGCCGAGGATGTGCCGGCGCGGGTGGCGGAGCCGGTCGGTGCGGGTGGTCCAGACGTGGTCGTCGTACCAGCCGCCCTGTTCGCGCAGGACCAGCGCCGACTGGTACGTGTCGAGGGCGTCCAGGAAGAGCCCCATCTCCTCCTGCACGCTCGCCACCATCACCCGCAGGTCGGCGTTGAACGGGTCGAGCTTGAGCGCCTCCGCGTAGTACCAGAGCGCCTCGTCGAACTGCCGTCGGTCCTGCAACTCCTTGCCCTTGTTGTAGGCGGCGAAGAGGGCGGTCGGCATCTCCCGGCCGCACCAGTTCCGCCACGGCGCCGCCCGGCCCAGCCGGGTCACCGGCAGGATCGTGGCCAGCACCCAGTACGCGGTCCGCCGGGTCGCCTCCTCCCAGGTGCCGCCCCACTGGGTGGTCATCGCGCTCCGACCGCCACCGAGGAACGAGGTGACCGTGACGGAGACGCCGTAACACGGTTCCTGGGTGCGTTTCTGCAGTACCCCGGTGACCCGGTAGCCGACCTTCGGCCAGAGTCGGGGCAGCATCTGCAGCAGCATGGCGAGCGGGTTGGTGGTCTTCGGGTCGACGCCGCTGGCCACGTCGAGGAAACTCTCCGGCGGCGGGTCGGCCGGTCCGGCGTACGGGGGATAGATGTGCGTCTCGGAGAGTCGCTGGCAGAACTGGCTCTTCAGGTCGTCGACGGGTGCGCTGCGGTCCGCCGTCGCGTCGGTGAACTCGTGTACGTCGACCGGCCCGGGATGGTAGGCGAGCCGGACCCGGCGGTGGTGTCGCCAGGCGGCGAAGCAGATCAGGGTGAGGATCAGCAGGCCGAGCCGTTGCCGGGCCGGGTGCGGCCCGTCGCCGCCGACCGCGATGGCCAGCCCGTCCAGCGGGGTGAGCAGCCAGGAGTCGGGCCGGTTCGGGCGCAGGTGGGCCTGCCCGGCCCAGCACAGCGCGGCGAGCAGGGCGACCGTTGTGAGGATCTTGATAATCGCGGCGCGGCCGGGACGTGGCAGCGGCAGCACGGCGGGGGCCGCGCGGGATTCCCGGCCGATCCGCCGGGGTGTCGGCTGCTCCCACTGTTCGGACCGCTGGATTCCGTGGCACGTTCGTTTGGCGCGGTGTGGCATCTCGACCACCGATCGGTCGGCTCGGTTCGCCCCGGAAAATGGGAAAACCGCAGGTCAAGCCTATGATCGTGATAACGCGAGCGACGCCGAACGCGAAAATCTGCTCTCCTGTCTTCTCTGGATCTTGGTATTCCGGCGTTGCTCTGGCAACGCTGGAATACCAAGATCCATGTTCGATCAGGGTCACGGCCGCCAGCCGGCGGCGACCAGTGCGGCGCGTACCTGCCCGAAGACCTCGTCCGGGCGACGCCGGACCAGGTACGCCGGAAACCGCAGCACCCGGTCACCGCTGATCCAGATCTCGTTCTGGCGTTTCATGTCCGCCCACTGCTGCCCGACGTCGAGATGCTGACTACCGTCGATCTCCACGTGCACGCCCCACCGCTGGTAGTAGATGTCCAGGTAACGACGCTTCCCGTCCGGATCCCGGCGGACCGTCTGCCGGCTCGGCTCGGGCAGGCCGTACCGCCGGTTGAGTCGCAGGTAGTCCAGTTCGGCGAGGGAGTGGGAGCCGCCGGCGGCGTCCTGCGCTGCCGTGGCGATCAAGCCGCGCCGCCGGGCCCTGGGCAGATGGTCCAGAACCGCCTCGATCTCGGCGAGACTCACCAGGCGACGCTGGAACGCGGCGGCCACGATGGCGACCGCCCGGTCGTCGCTGTCGGCCCAACTCGCGGCGTCGACGACGGAGCGTGCCGGCATGGTCCGTGGCGGCGCCGCCATCTCGTGTACGTCGGTCTGCGGCAGCACGCTCGTCCGGTGGACCACCACCCACGGCGGGATGTTCCTCGGTTGCCGCTCGGTCGCCACCAGCACGTGGACGCCGGTGGTGCGGTAGCGCCGCAGACCGTACCCGTCCAGGGCGGTCGGACCGGCGAGCAGCGCGCCCGGACCGGCGGACAGTACCGCGATCCAGAGCCGTTGTTCCGGGCCGATCGGACCGCTGTGCGTGACGTACGTCCGGGGGTGGACCCGACGCCAGCGTCCGGAGAAGACCCGGTGCCGGATGGCGGCCGGGGTGAGGAAGTCCCGGGCCTGCCGCCAGGCGATCACGTTGTCCTGCCGGAACAGCAGCCAGGCCAGCTCGTCCGCGTTGTCGGCGGGCAGAGGGCGGGCATCGGCGGGTGTCGTCACCTCGAACACTGTGTCAACCCGCCGCACGCCGGAGGAGGGGCGAGGGGGCGGGCTTCCGCAAACGCCCCTTGAGTCGCCCGGTCAGCGGGGTGACGGGGAGTTGGCGGTGTGCCACTGGGTCAGGAAGGCGTCCACCAGGTCACGGGCCCGGGCGCGGTGGTCGAACCGTTCCCGTAGCCGCCGCCGGGCCATCGCGGAGAGGGCGTCGGCGGCCTCGTTGAGCAGGTGGCCGGTGTGGCCCCGGACGTGCTCGAAGGTGACCTGCGGCAGGTCGGCGACCCGTTGGGCGAGCCGGACCAGGGTGGGCCGGCCACCCCGGGCCCGGGGTCGCAGGTTGTAGCCGGTGGGCATGGTGCCGGTCTCGCCGCCGCGCCACAGCTGCAGGTAGGAGAGGGCGCCGGTGCTGTCGACCAGGACGGTCACCGGTTCGGCGCCGAGCGTGGGGTCGGCGAGCAGGAACTCCACCGCCCGGAGCTCGTTGATCAGCACCCGGGACGGACCGGTCGGGTCGAGCCGGTCGCTGGTCCGGCCCCGCAGCCCGAAGCGGCCGTCGCTGACCACGTACCCGATGCCGGCGGTCCGGTCCTTCCAACTCGCGTCGGTCGCGGCGACCAGCGGGCCGTCGTGGCGGAGCCAGCGGCTGACCTGACCGCGTACGCCGGAGGTGGCCGGCCAGGTCGGCGGCAGCGCGCACGATCCGGCCCGCGGGGTGTCGTGCCCGGCGGCGAGCCGCTCCGCCGTCTCGACGAGCCGGGTGGCCGCGGCGACATCGTCGTAGCGGGCGGCGATGATCGCGAGCTTCAGTGCGTCGGCGACCTGCTGGCACTGGTCACAGTGGCGGCTGGAGAGGTGGCGGCGTAGCGCGTGGGCGCGTTCCGCCACGGGCGGGGGAAGCAGGGGCAGGGATCTGGTGAACTGGTCCGGGCGCACGGCGACTCCTGT
Organism: Plantactinospora sp. B5E13; assembly: GCF_039871775.1. NCBI lineage: Bacteria > Bacillati > Actinomycetota > Actinomycetes > Micromonosporales > Micromonosporaceae > Plantactinospora > Plantactinospora sp. B5E13. The sequence continues at coordinate 11,892 of NZ_JBDPLT010000056.1, read as the reverse complement.
TGGGGGAAGGGAGCGGGAGGCCGACGCGGGTTCGCCGGCCGGCCTCCGTCGTGACTACGGATGGCGGCGGGTCAGCTGAGCTGGACGGTGACACCGCCGGAGAACATCGAGTCGTGCAGCTCGAGCTTGGCGAGCTTGGCCTTTTCGGGGATGTCGAAGACGAGTACGCCGGTGATCCCGTTGCCGGGGTTGATCTCGTTGAAGAGCGTGGCGGCGTCCTTGTTGGCGTAGATGGCGGCCTCCGAGTCGCTGGTGTACTCGGTGCCGTCGGCGGCGTACGCCTTCTGGTAGCTGTCGGAGAACGACTGCGGCTCCTTGGCGATGTTCTTGACCTTGACGGTGACCAGGCAGAACTGTCCCTGGGCGGTGGTGCCGAGCAGGTCGGTGCCGACCTTGTGCACACCGCACTTCACGCGCTGGACGGTGAACTCGAACTTGCCGTCCCGGGCCGGGTCACCGACCTTCGCGGTCTTGTCCTCGCCCTTGTCGTCGCCGCCCTTGGTGTCCTTCGTGTCGCCGGAGTCGCTCACCGCCCCTGAGCCGCCGTCTCCGCCTCCGGCGTTGTCCTGGTCGGTGGCGCCCGCGCCGCAGCCGAACGCGAGTGCCGCCGCGAGTACCAGGCCGAACAGGCCGATCTTCCGCATGGTTCCTCCCTGATCTGATGTCGGCGTCAAGGAAACCATCTACTGTGAATCCGGTCAACAGTTTTGTTTGTGAACTCGCGACACAGAAATTTTTGGAGACTCGACTCGCGTCACTGGGGCGCGTATCGTTTCGCGGTGCGCGGTCAGCGGTGGCGCACCACGTCGCCCGGCCGTACCCTGGCCGACCCACGGACGCCGCTGGCGCCGAGCACCAACCTGACCGAGTCTGGGGCGGACGGTAGGGAGAGAACACCATGCCCAGTGAGACGACGATGAGCGGCGACACCGGAGCGACCGTCGCCGCACACGACATCGCCCGTCTCGCCGACGTCGGACGGGCCGCGGTCAGCAACTGGCGCCGCCGGTTCACCGACTTCCCGGAGCCCGTCGGCGGCAGCTCCGCCAGCCCGCTCTATTCCCTGGCCGAGGTCGAGGCGTGGCTGACCCGACACGGCAAGCAGTTCAGGTTGCTGCCCGGGGACCGGGTCTGGCAACAGGTCCGGGGGGCGGTCGACGACCTGGCGCTCGGCGAGCTGGTCGGCACCCTCGGCGCGTTCCTGGTCTTCCTGCGCCGGGAGCCGGCGTGCTGGAAGCGGCTGTCGACCGAGCCCGACGAGACGCTCGCCGAGCGACTGCCCGAGATGATGGCCTCGGTCCTCCCGGACGTCCCCGGCACGCCGGTCACCCGGCTCGACACCGGGTGGGTCGGCGTCGTCCGCCACGTCGCCGAGGCAGCGGAGTCCGCCCAGACCGACGGGTCCGCCCAGACCGACGGGACACAGCCGGGCCGGGAGCTTCTCGAGTTCCTCTGCAACCGCTACCTCCAGGTCCACGCCCGCCGGCACGCCGCGGTCACCTCGACCCAACTCGCCGAACTGATGGTCGAGCTGGCCGACGTACGCGGGAGCGTGGTGCTCGACCCGGCCTGCGGGATCGGCACCCTGCTGATCGCGGCACACGACGCAGGGGCGACCCGGCTCGGTGGGCAGGAACTCGACTCCGTCTCCGCCCGCCTCGCCGCCGCCCGGCTGCTGCTGCACGACAGTGCCGTACGCGTCGTCGCCGCCGACTCGTTGCGCGCCGACGCCTTCGCCGACGAACTTGCCGACGTCGTACTCTGCGATCCGCCGTTCAACGAACGCTCCTGGGGATACGACGACCTGGTCAGCGACCCCCGCTGGGCGTACGGGCTGCCGCCGCGCGGCGAGCCGGAACTCGCCTGGACACAGCACTGCCTGGCCCGGGTCAAACCCGGCGGCTGGGTGCTGCTGACCATGCCGGCGAGCGTGGCAAACCGGCGCGCCGGGCGGCGCATCCGGGCCAACCTGCTCCGGACCGGCGCACTGCGGGCCGTCATCAGCCTGCCCAGCGCCGCCACCGGCCCGGTGCCGCCGGACCTGTGGGTGCTCCGCCGACCGGCGGACACGGACCCGGCACCGTCGCGGATCCTGCTGGTCGACGCGGTGGCGGACCTCTCCGTGGCCGGCCCGGCGTGGCGGGCGTTCCTCGCCGCCGAAGCGGCCGGCGCCGGCAGCACCGGCGACGGCACGGCCGGGGACCTGCCGCCGTCGAGCACGGCGGTACGAGTGATCGACCTGCTCGACGACGAGGTGGACGTCAGCCCGGCCCGCCACCTGCACGCCGCCGGTCGGGACGCGCAGGCCGGGAAACTCCAGCCGGTACGGGCGAAGCTGCTCTCCGCCCTGGCGGCGTTGCCGGAGCGACTGCCCGAGCTGAGCACCTGCGACCGGGCGCCGACGCGGAGCACGACGACGGTGGCTGAACTCGTCAAGGCGGGGATCGTCACCCTCCACCAGGCTCCGTTGAAGACACGGATCGACGAGGGTGAGCTTCCCGTGCTCACCGCGCAGGACGTGCTCGCCGGTCAGCCGCCGTCCGGTCGGACCGTCGACGTGCCCGGGCTGGTGACGGTCGAGGCGGGAGATGTGGTCGTACCGGCCGGATTGCGGGAACCGGTGGCACGGGTGGTCACCGCGGCGGGTGCCGTCCTCGGTCCACAGCTTTTCCTGTTCCGGGTCGACCCCGAGCGGATGGATCCGTACTTCCTCGCCGGGTTCCTCCGCGCGGCACAGCAACAGGCGGCCAGCAGCCGTACCTCGTCCGTGCTGGCCCGAACGGACGTCCGCCGTACCCCCGTCCCGCGACTGCCGCTGGCCGAACAGCAGCGGTACGGCGAGGCGTTCCGGCAGCTGACCGTCTTTTCCGACGTCATGCGGGAAACGACGGCGCTCGCGGACACCCTGACTCGCCTGAGCTTCAACGGTTTGGCTGACGGGAGCGTGCAGCCACCACCTGCCGACTGACCGACTAGCCACGCAACGACCCCGACCACAGCGTGCTGGAGGAGCCGTGTCCGACCGGACGGTCATCAACGACCGATACGAACTCGACGAGTTCCCGATCGGCAAGGGTGGCATGGGTGAGGTGTGGGGCGGCCGGGACATCACGCTCGGCCGCGAGGTCGCGGTCAAGTTCATCCGTCCGCGCAGCGACGCCGGCAGCGACGACCTGGTCCGACGGTTCGAGCGCGAGGCCCGGATCACCGCCCGGCTCGTCCACCCCGGCGTGCCGGCGGTGTACGACTTCGGCGTCCACGAGGGACGGTCGTTCCTCGTCATGCAGCGGGTGCGTGGGGCGACCGTCGCCGACGTGATCGCGGAGACGGGCGGCCCGCTTCCGCTCGGCTGGGCCGCCGCGATCACCGCCCAGACCTGCGCGGTGCTCTCCGTCGCGCACCGGGCGTCACTCGTCCACCGTGACCTCAAGCCGAACAACCTGATGCTCGAACCCGACGGCGGCGTCAAGGTGCTCGACTTCGGGCTCGCGGTCGCCCTGGACCTCTCCGACTTCTCGCGGATAACCCAGAGCGGCGAGAGCGTCGGGACCCTGCCCTACATGGCCCCTGAACAGATCGAGGCCGCGCAGAGCGATCACCGGACAGACCTCTACGCGTTGGGCTGCACCCTGTACGAGATGCTGACCGGCGAGCTGCTCTTCCCCGGCGCCACCCCGTACGCGGTGATCCGCGGCCAGCTCGACGGATGGAGTCGACCGTTCCGGATGTCCCGGGCCGACATCCCCGCCCCACTGGTCGACCTGCTGCGCGACCTGCTGCGGCGAGACCCCGCACAGCGGCCGGCAAACGCCGACGTCGTCTACGAACGGCTGCTGCCCTTCGCCGCCGATCTTGGTCCGCTGCCGGGCGTGGTCGACCGGTCGGCCCGGTCCAGCCCGCTCCGGATGTACGCCGACGTACTCGGTCGGGTCCTCGCCCCGGCCCCGGCATCTGCCGGACCGCCGTCGGAGGAGGGCCGGGACGACAGACCGGCCGCGAGGGACAACCGCGCCGGGAACGCTGGAACTCCGATCGGTCGCGGTGACCTCGACCAGGCCCGCAGCGAGGCCAGGCGACTCGTCGAACAGTCCCGGCACCGGCAGGCGGCCGACGTACTCGCCGCAGTGGTGGAACCGGCGAGCCGGGCCCTCGGCCCGCTCGACGACGACGTGCTCAGCGTCCGGCTGCAGCTCGCCGAGGTGCTGTTCAACGGCGGCGACTACCGCCGGGCGGCTCCCGCCTACCAGCGGCTCGCCGCCGACCTCGCCCAACGCCCCGGCGTCCCGGTCGAGCGGGCTCTCGACTGCCGACGCCAGGAGGCCGCCTGCCATGCCCTGACCGGGCAGACCAGTCTTGCGCTGCGGCAACTGGACGAGCTGCTGCGCGACGAACGCGCCGAGTTCGGCGACGACCACGAGCGGGTCGTCGAACTCCGCCGACAGATCAGACTGCTGCGACCGAGCGCCGCGCAACGGTGACCTGCTCTTCACCCCGGACCGGGAAGGGACGCCTCCTCACGCCCGGGTTCTGGTGAGGTGGTCGGCGAGGTCGTCGACGGTACGCCAGACCGCCGGGTCGACCCAGTAGCCGGAGTGCCGGGTCGGCGCGGGCGCCGGTTGGCCGTGGACGTACCAGCTGGTGGGCGGGTCGGGTAGTTCCATGTCGATCGCGGCCGGGTGCCCCTGCGGGAAGACCGGGCCGCCGATGTAGTCGGTCCGGTAGTGGAAGTTGCGCCAGGCGTACACCGGGGAGTCGGCGTCGTCGCCGGTCGGGCCGAGCCGGCGCAGCACCGACTCGTTGAAGTACGCCGGGAAGGCCCAGCCGTACAGGGGGGTCAGCGGGGAGCCGAAGGTGACCAGGGCGACCCGGTCGTCCGGCGGCCGGTTGTCGGGTTGTAGCAGGGCGGCGGCGGCGAGCACGGTGCCCTGGCTGTGTGCGGCGACGACCACCCGTCCGCCGCTGTCGTGCAGTCGCCACAGCCGCTGCTGCAGTTCGGGTACGGCCCGTTCGGCGTACGACGGCGGCGCCAGCGGGTGGTACGCCCGCGGCCAGAAGGTGAGGACGTCCCAGAGCACCCCGATCCGGCGCCGGCTGTGCAGGTCCCGCCAGCTCCGCCGGAGTACGACGATGAGCAGCAGCGGGATGCAGGAGGCCAGCCAGCTGCCGATGGTGATCGTCCACTGGGTGCCCCAGGGCAGTTTGTCGTGGATCCAGTAGCGGATCAGCACCACGGCGAGCAGGGCCGCCCCGACCGTCGCCATTGCGGTGAGCAGCTTGTCGAGGTCCCGGGGCATCCGGGCGAACCGGCGGGCCCGGGCGATCCCGGCCGCCCAGCCCTGGCCGATCCCGGCACGACGGAACCGGATCCGGTTCAACGGGATCCGCGCCAGGACGACCGGCCGGGCGGGCGACCTCGTACCGGGACGGGGGCGGTCGCGGCGGGCGTCGTCGATCGCGTCGCGCTGCCAGTCCGGTTCGGTCTCCGGCCGGGGCCGCTGACCCCGGTACCAGGCGACGATCCGGGCCCGGGCCACCGGATCGAGGCCGGCCCGTACGTAGCTGACCAACTCGTAGCAGACGAAGATCAGGATCAGCGCCAACGGGACCAGGGTCAGGTAGTGCACCAGTTTGCCGACCACGGGATAGACGTACAGCTCGACCCGACCGGTCGGGCCGTCCGGCAGGTACGCCCGGGTCGACACCTCGGCGGTCAGCGCGGCGACCCGGGTCATCATGCTGACCAGGACCACGTTGAGCGCGAAGACGCTGAGCGTGAACGCCACGAACGGGCCGAAGATCACGAAGGTGCCGCGTACCCAGCCGCCCGGGATCACGGCCGCCAGCACCAGCAGCACGGTGAGGAACACCCCGCCGAGGGTCAGGTCGGCCACGGTACGCATCCCGGGCAGGTAACCGAACGGCTGGTCGTACCCGGGTTGCACGGTCGCGAACCAGCCGGCCGCGCAGACCGCCGCACCGCCGAGCCCGAGCAGCAGGCCGGGTGCTGCCGCCGGCCGGTGCTCCACCGCGACGAGGACCAGGGCGCCGAGCAGGACCAGCCCGCCGAGCAGCAGTGCGACCCAGCCGACCACCGGGGCCGCGGCCGGTGCGCCGGCCAGCCGCCCGGTCTGGCGTACGGTGTGCGCCAGGGTGACCGCGACGAGGGCCAGCCCGGCGGCGAGGTGCAGGAATCCCAGGTCGAGGGTGCTGCGCTGGCCGTCCCAGAAGCGCGGGTCGGCCAGGCCCACCCCGCACCGGGTCGCGGTCTCCGACCGTCGGCCGGGCCGCCCGGGCACAGACTCGGTCGCCTGGTCCCCGGCGACCGGCGGCCGGGGGTTGACCGCCTCGTACCGGCGTACGGTGCGCAGCGCCAGGATCGCCAGCAGGGCGAGTACCGCGAGCGGCAGGACCGTACCGGCCAGGATCCGCCGCCCGGGAAAACCGGCCAGCGGAGTGGCGTGCAGCAGCCGTACCGGCCAGGTGTCGTCGGCGCAGGCGGCCTGCCCACCACACTGGTAGCCGAGCAGTTCCATCCCGGTCAGCGCGACGATCAGCAGCAGGTTGAGGGTGAGCCCGACGGCGGCCCAGCGGACCGCCGCCCGGTGCAGCCAGAACCGGACCGGGCTGGCGTGGGTGCCCGGGCTGCACATCCAGCCGGCCACGTTCGCCAGCGCGAACGGGAAGAGCAGCAGCCACAGCACCCGGGCGCCGCTGCGTGAGGTCAACCCACCCCAGGAGTACGCCTCGACGTGCCGGCCGGCCACGTCCGCCGTCCGGTAGAAGCCGGCGATCCGGTCCCCGGCGACCTGCTGCGGTGCCAGGTCGCCGAGCAGGTTCTCCGGTGTGGTGCCGCCGACCCCGTGCAGCCGGAGTTCGGTGACCCCGCCGAGGTCGGGGACCGGCGGGACGAGCCCGGACGGGCGCGGCACCGGGGACGTGCTGTGACGCTGCAGCGGCATGAGGCCCCACCTGGATCGGAACGGAGGATCCGCACGCGGCAGCCGGTGCCCGTACGCCCGCCGGCGTGGCCCCGGCGGGCGCCCGGACACCCGAACGGGTCGGGGTCGGTCCGTCCCACGGTGCCCCGTGCCGCCCCGACCCGCTGTCGCAACCCCGACACCCGGCCCGACGGACGCCGCGATGACCAGGGAATTCATCCCAACGGGGGCGGACAGGCTCAGGCCAGGCCGCCGGTCGCCCGCAGGTTCTGCCCGGTCATCCACCGTCCGTCCGGCCCCACCAGGAACGCCACCACGTCGGCGACGTCGGCCGGCTCGCCGAGCCGGCCCAGCGGACTCCACGACCGCATCAGCTCGAGCACCTCGGCGCTGTTCGCGCCGCGCAGCATGTCGGTGTCGGTGGCGCCGGGGGAGACGGTGTTGACGGTGATCCCCCGGGGGCCGAGTTCCTTCGCGGCCACCCGGGTGAACTGCTCGACCGCCGCCTTGCTGGCCGCGTAGAGCGAGATGCCGGGGAAGGCCAGCACGGTGTTGGCGGTGGAGATGTTGACGATCCGTCCGCCGTCGCGCATCCGACCGGTGGCGTGCCGCAGGGCCCGGAAGACACCCCGGACGTTGACCGCCATCGTCCGGTCGTACTCCTGGTCGGAGACGTCCGCGATCATCGCGGTCCGGACGACCGCCGCGTTGTTGACCAGGATGTCGAGCCCGTCGAGATGGTCCTCGGCGGTCACGAAGAGCGCGTCCACGTCGGCGTCGAGGCCGACGTCGGCCCGTACCGGAATGGCACGGCCGGCGGACCGCTCGGCGACCTCCCGGGCCGCCGTCTCATTCTCCCGGTAGCTGAAGACGACGGTGGCGCCGTCGGCGACCAGCCGGGCCACGACGGCGCGGCCGATTCCCCGGGATCCGCCGGTGACGATCGCACCCTTGCCGTCCAGTACGCCCACGGCGCCTCCCCGATCGAAACCTGCTCCGTCCACTGGATACCAGCCGGATCGGATCGGAAACAACCGATTGAGATGGCCGTCGATTATTGCCTGACGGTTACGTGTGGATGACCATTGATGTCCGGGGGGATCTCCCACAAGGAGGCGTCACATGGCGGAAGTCACCCAGGCTCCGGATCTCCCATCCCACCCGCTCGGCACCAGTCGTCCCCCGCTCGCCGTCGCCGATCTCCCCGAACCCGAGGAGGTCTTCAAGGTCCGTCGCCTCGGACCGCGCGAGCTGTTCATGTACGCCCTCGGGCCCAGCCTGATCGCGCTCGGCATCTCGGTCGGCAGCGGCGAGTGGCTGCTCGGGCCGCAGGCCGTCGGCCAGTTCGGTTTTGTCGGCGTCGGCTGGGTCATCCTGGTCTCGGCCGTACTGCAGACCTTCTACAACATCGAGTGCTCGCGGTACGTGATGGCCACCGGCGAGGCCCCGGTGGTCGGCTGGGGTCGGGTGCCGCCCGGCGTCCTGCTCTGGGTCCCGGCCTCGGTCTTCCTCGTCATCTTCGCGTTCATCGCCGGGGGCTGGGCGGCCTCGGCCGGCCAGGGCGTGTACGCGTTGATCCACGGCGAGGTCGCCCCGGCCGGCGCCGAGGAACCCCGGCTCTGGGCGATCGCCCTGCTGGTGCTGGTCTTCCTGATCGCCGCCGGGGCGAAACGGATCAGCCGGGCCCTCGAACTCGCCAACTGGGTGATGGTCGGCAGCATCCTGGTGGTGCTCCTGGTCGTCGCGATCCTGGTGGTGCCGTGGGACATCTGGTGGGAGGGGATCCGGGGCTTCGTCACCCCGGCCGCCCCGCCGGACGGCATCACCGCCACCCAACTCGGCGGACTCGCCGGCTTCACCGCCCTCGCCTCCGGCCTCAACTGGTACGTGATGGGCCACTACCGGGACAAGGGCTACGGCATGGGGCACCGGACCGGCTACCTCTCCGGGCTGCGGGGCGAGCGGCGGGAACTGCTCGCCACCGGCGTCACCTTTCCCGACACCCCGGTCAACGCGGCCCGTTGGCGGCGCTGGTACCGGCTGCTGCTCACCGACATGTGGGGCATCTTCTTCGTCGGGGCGATGCTCGGCATGCTGCTCCCGACCATCCTGATGGCGCACGCCGTGCAGGTCTCCGGTACGACGCCGACCGCCGCCGACGTACCGACGTTCGTCGCCACCGCCCTCGAACCCGACTACGGGCCGCTGATGTTCTACGGCATGCTGCTGATCGGCGTACTGGTGCTGTTCAGCACGCAGCTCGGCATCTTCGAGGGCATGGTGCGGGTCAGCACCGACGCCGCGCACGCGACCAGTCCCCGGCTGCGCCGGCTGCTGGAAGGTGACCCGCGCAAGTTCTACTACCCGTTCATGCTGGTCCTGCTCGTGATCATCGCGGTGGTGCTGCACCTGGCGGTGCCGGTCAACCTCGTCCAGTGGTCGGCGAACATGTCCAACCTCGGCGCGCTGATCTACCCCTTCCTGTTGATCTACCTCAACCGCCGGCTGCCCCGACCGGCCCGGCCCCGCCCCTGGCACCACGTACTGCTGATCGCCAACGTGCTCTTCTTCGGCTTCTTCTTCGTCAACTTCATCGCCGACTTCGTCGGTGACCCGCTGATCACCTTCTGAGAAGTCGGGAACGGGCCTTTCCTGAAGAAACGACAGGAAGGGCCCGTTTCCGACGCCCGGGGCGCCGGACGCTGTCGGTTCAATCCCGGCACGAAGTCGATACCCCTGCTGGCGGGCGAGGCGTAGGTTTGGCCCCAGACAGGCGGAGGACGGGGAGGAACGAGATGACCGAGCTGGTGGAGGCCACGTCCGGAACGGAACTGGTCGAGATCACGTCACCGACCGAGCTGCGGGAGCTGCTCGGCGAGCCGATGCCCCGGGCGGTGACCAAGGAACGCGTACGACTGCACGAGATCGACCGCGAATGGCTGGCCAACTCGCCGTTCTGCCTGGTCGCGACCTCCGGTGCGGACGGCAGTTGCGACGTCTCGCCGAAGGGGGACCCGCCCGGCTTCACCCTGGTGCTCGACGACACCACGATCGCCGTGCCGGAGCGGCCCGGCAACCGGCGCGCGGACGGCTACCTGAACATCCTCGCCAACCCGCACGTCGGGTTGATCTACTTCATCCCCGGGCGCAACGACACCCTGCGGATCAACGGGCGGGCCCGGCTCGTCTCCGACGCCCCGTTCTTCGACCAGTTGGTGGTCAAGGGACACCGGCCGGTGCTGGCGCTGGTCGTCGAGATCGAGCAGATCTTCTTCCACTGCGCCAAGGCGTTCCTCCGCTCCGAGCTGTGGAAGCCGGAGACCTGGCACCCCGAGGTCCTGCCGTCGCACGCGCAGCTCGTCAAGCGGGTGCAGGAGATCCCGGAGTCGCTGGAGGAGCTGGAGACCTACTACGGCGCGCAGTACCTCAGCAAGCTCTACCAGAGCTGACCCGCGCCCGCCCGGGGAGCGCGGACCGCGCCCCCCGGCGGCGCTCCGGCGGGCTCAGTCCAGCAGGCGGGTGACGGGCAGGCGCCGGATCGAGGCGTCCAGCACCTGCGCGGTGTGCGCCAGCGCCATTCCCCGGTCGCCGCGCGGCGACGTACTCCGGGGGCCCGATGCGTCGGCGGCCCGGGGCAGCGCGGCGGCGATCTGCATCAGACAGCCCGGGTTCGCGGTCACCAGCAGGCTCGCCCCGGTGGCCAGCACGTCCCGGGCCTTCCGCTCGCCGAGCCGAGCCGCCGGCTCCGGATTGAGTACGTTCCACACCCCCGCCGAGCCGCAGCACAGTTCCGGGTCGGCGATCTCCCGCAGCTCGAGCTCGGGAATGGCCCGCAGCAGCTCCCGGGGCTGGGAGCGGATCCCCTGGGCGTGCCCGAGGTGGCAGGCGTCGTGGTAGGCGACGCTGACCGGCAGCGGATGCCGCGTCGCCACCGGGCCCAGCTCGACCAGCAGTTCGGAGAGGTCCCGGACCCGGGCGGCGAAGGCGGCGGCCCGCTCGGCGTACGCCGGGTCGTCGGCGAGCAGGTCGCCGTACTCCTTCAGGGCCGAGCCGCAGCCGGCCGCGTTGACCACAAAGTAGTCGAGCCGCTCGGCGGCGAACGCGTCGATCAGGTCCCGGGCGAACCGACGGGCCTCCTCCTCCCGGCCATTGTGGAGGCTCAACGCGCCGCAGCAGCCCTGCCGCTCGGGGTTGATCACGACCTCGCAGCCCTCTGCGGCCAGTACCCGGGCGGTCGCCGAGTTCACCCCGGGAAAGAACGCGCTCTGCACACAACCGGTGAGCATGCCCACCGCCGCCCGCCTCGGCCCGTACGCCGGGACCCGCCTCGGTGGCCGGGGCGCCCGGGTCAGCCGGGGCGCCAGCGACTCCAGGGTGGCCAGGGTCGGGGCGAGCCGGCGGAGCAGTCCGGTCCGGTCGACCAGGTTACGCAGCCCGCTCGCCTGGTACGCCCACAGCGGCCCGCGCAGCAGCCGCAACCGCCTCGGGTACGGGAACAGCGCGAAGATCGCTGCCCGCAGCGCCCGTTCCCGGGGTGACCGAACGTGTCGGCGTTCCACCTGCTGGCGGGTCCGCTCGATCAGGGTGTCGTACCGGACCCCGGACGGGCAGGCGGTCACGCAGGCCATGCAGCCCAGGCAGCGGTCGAAGTGCCCGACCATCGTCTCGGACAGCGGTTCACCCTCCAGCCCCTGCTTGATCAGGTGGATCCGGCCTCGGGGCGAGTCCATCTCCTCGCCCCAGAGCAGGTACGTGGGGCAGCTGGGCAGGCAGAATCCACAGTGCACACAGTCGGCCACCACCTCGGCCGGCGGCGGCCGGTGCCCGTCGAACGCCGGCTCACCCCGGTCCGGCGGGGCCGGCGGTTCCGCGTCCGGCTCGCCCTGGTCGGGAGGCGACGCCGCCTGTTCCGTCCCCGGCTCGCCCTGGTCGGGGGGTGGGGCCGGGTGACCCG
>NZ_JBDPLT010000055.1:0-56556 GCF_039871775.1 Plantactinospora sp. B5E13 | reverse complement strand
CCGTACGCGACTTCGCAAGAGACTCCAGCAGTTCCCGCTGGCCGGGTTCGAGCACCAGTGGTGCGGCAGCACGTGTCACGTCTCGAGTCTACTCCAATGACTAGCTATTTACGAGACAGAACACTAGCGGGCTGCCCGATCGTCGACCGGTTCCCGTCGGGAGGGTCGGAGGATGCCGATGATCAGCAGTACCAGGCTGGGCAGGTAGTAGAGCCCGATCGAGGCGACGCTCAGCACCACCCCGATCGTCAGCAGCAGTACGGCGGCAACCGCGACGACGCGTCGCGCGGGCCTCGGGGCGAGCAGCGGGGCGGCGAGGAGCAGGACCGGGACGAGCAGGACAACCACGACGCCCCGTCCTTCCCGGCCGAGGAGCGCGACCAGGAACCCGAGGCTGACCAGGGCGGCCAGCAGCGCCGCCGCCAGCAGCCACCCGCGATGCGGGCTGAGGTCGGCGGGTCCAGCAGGTGTGTCGGCCATGACCGTCCCTCACGATCTCCGACGGCGGCGTCCCGTCGGGCCGGCGGCGGCCGGACATCCGGCGCACCCACGGATGCTACCGCTGGGCCGCGACGTGCCGTGCCGGCCGGCCGACCGTGACAGCCGACAGACACGTTTGGACGGTAGCGGCGGGCAGGCTCAGCCCGGCGGACAGAGCAGTACACAACCACCGCTGGGCAACAGCGGCAACCCGGAGGGAAGCAGCGAGGGCAGGACCGGCACCGGCAGCGGCAGTACCCGGGCTGGTGTCGGCGCGGTCGGCGGCGGGGCGGACCGCGAGGGACGCGGTGCGGAGGAGCGGTCCCCAGGGTCGCCGGTCGGTGTCCCCGCCCGGCCCGTGGACCGGTCCGTCGGCACCGGGTCCGGGCTCGGCACCGCCGGGGTCACCGGATCGGCCGGACCAGGCTCGGCCTCCACCGGCAACCGGCTCCGGACCCGGTCGAGGTCCACCCGCAGCCGCCGCGCCTCGGCCGGGTCGCGGACCTCCGTCAGCTGGCCGACGGCCTGGTCCAGATGGCGGCGGGCGTCGTCGTACCGGTGGGCCGCGACCGCGTTCTCGGCCAGTCCGAGGGTGTGCTCCACGGCCCGTACCGCGGACCGGTCCGGGTAGACCACGTTGGCGATCGGCCACAGCGGACTCGTCGGCCGGGCGTGGTTGACCCCGAGCCCCAGCAGGGCCACGACAACCACGGCGGCCGCCGTGGAAAACGCCAACCGGCGGGCGAGCGGACCGCCGGGACGTACCCGGAAGGAGCGTGCCGGCGTCGGTCCGGTCCCCTCCGGTCGCCGCACACCGGGCCGGTCCACACCGGGTCCCGGCCGGCTCCGGCTGCCGGACGACGGCCGGACCCGCCCTGCTGTCGACGGCGTCCGGTCCGATGCTGACGGCACCTGGTCCGGGCCGGGCTCGATGCCGGCACGAACCAGCCCTCCGCCTCCGGACCCGACCGGGACCTGCTCGTCCAGGTCGAGCCGCCAGGCCGCGAGCAGGCTGGCGAGCGGGTCGCCGGTTGGCGCCGGCTCCCCCCGCCCCAACGCGTCGAGCAGCAGATCGTCGGTGTCCAACCGGTCCGCGTCGAGCGGGCCTGTGTCGAGTGGCCCGGTCGGCGGCGCGGGAGTTGACGACCGGTCCGCCGGCTGCGGCTGCCGACCGCTCACGTTGTCGTCCCGTCCACGTGTCCCACCATCGCCACCATCCGGTTCCGTCCCGGCTCCGACGGTACTCATGCCGCCGCCTCGTTCCACGCGGTGCCGGCGAGCGCCCGCAGTCGGGCGAGGGCCCGGGACTGGGCCACCCGGACCGCGGCGGCGGACATGCCGACGATGACCCCGACCTCGTCGGCGGTGAGGCCGACCGCCACCCGGAGCAGGACGATCTCGCGTTGCACCTCGGGCAGGTGCGCGAGCAGTGCGGAGAGCCGGCGGGCCAGGTCGGTGGCGACGGCCCGCTGCTCGGGACCGGGATCGCCGTCCGGCTCGTCGGGCAGGGCGGCCGAGGAGGTGATCGCCGAGTCCCGGACGGCGGCCCGCTGGGCGTCGGCGACCTTGTGGGCGGCGATGCCGTAGACGAAGGCGGAGAACGGTCGTCCCTGGTCCCGGTAGCGGGGCAACGCGTGCAGCACCGCGAGGCAGACCTCCTGGGCCACGTCGTCGGCGGTGGCGTACGCCCCACCGATCCGGCCGAGCCGGGCCCGGCAGTACCGGACAAGGCCGGGGCGGACCTCGGCGAGCAACGCGGCCGTCGCCTCGGGGTCACGCCGGGCGGCCCGGGCGACGAGTTCTGTCTCGGGTGCTGCGGTCATGCGGGGGCGGCACCTTCTCCGGTCAGGACGGAAGGTTGCGGTCCTTGTCGACCGCCGGGGCTGTTGCGGTCGTCGTCGACCGCCGGGGCTGTTGCGGTCGTCGTCGACCGCCGGGGCTTGTGTCGGAACGTTGGTTACCGGCAGGTTAACCGCACCGTATCGGGCGTCGGGTGAGCACACCACCGGCGGGGCGCCGATCAGGTGAGCACTGTTCGCGCGGAGACAGCTCACCGGCGGGGGCTCGGACCGACCGCGTACATCACACAAAGTCGTCGAAGAATTACCACCCAGACCTGTTGCGCCGAGCCGGGCCGGCGCGATGTCCATCACAGACGGCGACAGACGGACGGCGGGTGCGCCCGGCGGACGTCGGTCCGGCACGTGGGCGGGAGCACGGATGGGCGTCGAGGTACGCGTCGAGGAGCTGACCAAGTCCTTCGGCGGTCAACCGGTCTGGTCGGACCTGTCGCTGACCCTGCCGGCCGGCGAGATCTCGGTGCTGCTCGGCCCCTCCGGCACCGGCAAGTCCGTGTTCCTCAAAACCCTGGTCGGGCTGCTGCGGCCGGACCGCGGCGCGATCTGGATCGAGGGGCAGAACCTGCCGACGCTCTCCGAACGCCGGCTCTACGAGGTCCGCAAGCTGTTCGGGGTGCTGTTCCAGGACGGCGCGCTGTTCGGCTCGATGGACATCTACGACAACGTCGCCTTCCCGCTGCGGGAACACACCCGCAAGACCGAGTCGCAGATCCGGGCGGTGGTGCACGAGAAACTGGAGATGGTCGGGCTGCTCGGCGCGGAGAAGAAGCTGCCGGGCCAGATCTCCGGCGGGATGCGCAAGCGGGCCGGGCTGGCCCGGGCGCTGGTGCTGGACCCGCGGATCGTCCTCTTCGACGAGCCGGACTCCGGTCTCGACCCGGTCCGCACCGCGTACCTGAACCAGCTGATCGTCGACCTCAACCAGCAGACCGAGGCGACGTTCCTGATCGTCACGCACGACATCAACACCGCGCGGACGGTGCCGGACAACATCGGGCTGATCTACCACGGCCGACTGGCGATGTTCGGGCCCCGGGAGATGCTGCTCTCCAGCACCGAGCCGGTGGTCCGGCAGTTCCTGAACGCGCAGCGGGTCGGTCCGATCGGGATGGCCGAGGAGAAGGACTCGGACGAGCTCGCCGCCGAGGCGGCGTCCGGGCTGGAGCTGCCGCCGCTGCCGCCGATCCCGCTGCAGCTCGCGCCGACGAACGGCCGGCCGCGCCGGGCGGAGCATCCGCCGGGTCGGTGGTGTGCGGAGCACGGCGTGGTGCCGCCGGCGGGGTCGTTCCGGGGCGCGCACGGCAGCGTCTGGCAGCCGACGGAGGTGGTGTCGTGACCACCACGAACCCGACCGGTGGGCGGTTCGCGGCCGGGCTGCGCGGTCCCGGGCACTTCTTCGCGTTCTGCCTGGACGCGCTCCGCTGCCTGCTCCGCCGTCCGTTCCAGGTCCGGGAGTTCGTCGCGCAGGCCTGGTTCATCAGCTCGGTCTCGATCCTGCCCGCCGCCCTGGTGGCGATCCCGTTCGGCGCGGTGATCGCGCTGCAGCTCGGCTCCCTGGTGCGTCAGCTCGGCGCGCAGTCGTTCACCGGGGCCGCCTCGGTGCTGGCCGTGGTCCGCGAGGCGAGTCCGATCGTGACCGCCCTGATCATCGCCGGGGCGGGTGGTTCGGCGATCTGCGCCGACCTCGGCGCGCGGAAGATCCGCGAGGAGCTGGACGCGATGGAGGTGCTCGGCATCGACCCGCTGCACCGGCTCGTCGCGCCCCGGATCGTCGCCGCAGCCCTGGTCGCGGTCCTGCTCAACGGGCTGGTCAGCGTGGTCGGGGTGACCGGCGGCTACGTCTTCAACGTGGTCATGCAGGGTGGTACGCCCGGGGCGTACCTGGCCAGTTTCCAGGCCCTCGGCCAGTTGCCGGACCTGGTCGTCGGCGAGGTCAAGGCGCTGCTGTTCGGGGTGGTCGCGGCGCTGGTGGCGGCGTACCACGGGATGACCGCGAAGGGCGGGCCGAAGGGCGTCGGCGAAGCGGTCAACCAGAGCGTGGTGCTCACCTTCATGCTGCTCTTCGCCCTGAACTTCGTGATCACCGCGGTCTACTTCCAGCTCGTACCGCAGCGGGGGATGTGACGATGCCGGTGCTGCGTACCCTGGACGGTCTCGGCGACCAGCTCGCCTTCTATCTGCGGGCTCTCGCCTGGACTCCGCGTGCCCTCGGCCGCTACCGGCGCGAGGTGGTACGCCTGCTCGCCGAGATCAGCTTCGGCCGGGGCGCGCTGGCGGTGGCCGGCGGCACGGTCGGGGTGATCTGTTTCCTCACCTTCTTCACCGGCACCGAGGTCGGGCTCCAGGGTTACCAGGCACTCCACCAGCTCGGCAGCAGCGCCTTCACCGGTTTTGTCTCGGCGTACTTCAACACCCGGGAGATCGCGCCGCTGGTCGCCGCGCTGGCCCTGTCGGCGACCGTCGGCGCCGGTTTCACCGCCCAACTCGGCGCGATGCGGATCTCCGAGGAGGTGGATGCCCTGGAGGTGATGGGGGTCCCCTCGCTGCCGTTCCTGGTCACCACCCGGATGATCGCCGGTTTCGTCGCCGTCATCCCGTTGTACGTGGTCGGCCTGCTCTCCAGCTATCTCGCCACCCGCACCATCGCGGTCCACTACTTCGGCCAGTCGTCGGGGACCTACGACTACTACTTCCACCTCTTCCTGCCCCCGGTGGACGTGCTCTGGTCGTTCGGCAAGGTGCTGGTGTTCAGCGTGATCGTGGTGCTGGTGCACTGCTGGTACGGCTACACCGCGAGCGGCGGGCCGGCCGGGGTCGGGATCGCGGTCGGTCGGGCGGTCCGGCTGGCGATCGTCGCGGTCAACGTCGTCGACTTCTTCCTGTCGCTGGCCATCTGGGGCGCGACCACCACGGTACGGATCGCGGGGTGACCATGGACGATCGTGGTACAAGCACCGGCCGCCGGGTCCTCGGTGCAGTTTTTGTCGTGCTGCTCGGCGCGGCGTTGACCCTCGCCGTACTGCAGTACCGGAAGGCCTTCACCCCGGTCGCCCGGGTGACCCTCTACACCGGACAGACCGGGATGCAGCTCAACCCGGGCACCGAGGTGAAGCTGCGGGGCGTACCGGTCGGCGAGGTCCGCGAGATCAGCAGCGACGGTTCCCGGGCCCGGCTGCGGCTGGCGCTCGACCCGGCGCTGATCGACCGGATCCCGGCCGACGTGACCGCCCGACTGCTGCCGAAGACCCTGTTCGGCGAGCGGTACGTGGCACTGGTCCCGCCGGACGGTCCGGCGGGCCCGCCGCTGCGCGCCGGGGCGGTGATCACGCAGGACCGCAGCCGCAACGGGGTCGAGCTGGAACGGGTGCTCGACGAGGCACTGCCGCTGCTGCGGTCGATCCGCCCGGACAAGCTCGCCGCCACCCTGGCCGCGCTGGCCGCCGCACTCGACGGGCGCGGCGAGCGACTCGGCGACAACCTCACCGCGCTCGGCGACTACCTGCGGGAACTGAACCGGGAGCTGCCGACCATCACCGAGGACGTCCGGCGGCTCGGCACCGTACTGGAGAGTTACCAGGCGGCGCTGCCGGACCTGCTGGACCTGCTGCGGGACGTGACGCCCACCGCGACCACCGTCGCCGACCAACGTACGCAGCTCGCCGCCTTCCTCGCCGAGGGGACCGAGGCCGCCGACGTCACCCGGTTCTTCCTGACCCGGCACGGCGACCAGCTCGTCCAGCTCGGCCAGGTGAGCCGTCCGGTGCTGGAGCTGCTGGCCGCGTACGCGCCGGAGTATCCGTGCCTGATGCGCGGACTGGTGAACCTGCAACCCCGGGTCGAGGAGGTGTTCCGCAACGGTCGGATGCACATCACCCTCGAGGTCACCCGGGACAACGGCGCCTACCAGCCGGGCCGGGACGACCCGGCGTACGGGGCCCGGACCGGCCCACACTGCCGGGAACTGCCGGACCCGTCGCCGCCGGCCCCGGAGGTCCAGGTGGCGGACGGCTACGACCACGGAGGCTCCCGGCCGGGCCCGGTGAAGCTGCCGGTCGGAATCCCGCCGACGAGCGGCGCCGACGCACCGCCCGGCGGCGGCCCGGCGGTGGGTGGCGGCCCGGCGATGGGGTACGCCGGCACCACGGAGGAGAAGGACCTGCTGAAACCGATCATCGGAGCCGCCACCGGCAGCCTGCCGGTCGAGGTGCCGGACATCGCGGTGCTGCTCTGGGGACCGCTGCTGCGCGGAGCGGTGGTGAACGTCAGATGAGGAGAATCCCGGTCGGACCACTGGTCAAGCTGGTCGCCTTCGGCACCGTGACGGTGCTGCTGACCGCGCTGCTCGGCCAGGCGCTCGGCTCGTTCGCGGTCGGCGGCACCGGGTACCGGGCCCGGTTCACCGACGTCACCGGTCTGCTGCCCGGCGACGACATCCGGATCGCCGGGGTACGGGTCGGCAGCGTGGACTCGATCCGGGTGGTGGACGACCGGGTCGCCGAGGTGTCCTTCACCCTCACCGAGGACGTACCGCTGACTGGCACCGTCCAGGCGAAGATCCGGTACCGGAACCTGATCGGGCAGCGGTACGTGGCGCTGCACGAGGGCCCGGGGACCGGCCCGCCGCTGCCGCCGGGCGGCCTGATCCCGCTGGAGCGGACCACCCCGGCCCTGGACCTGACCACCCTCTTCAACGGGTTCCGACCGCTGTTCACGGCGCTGAACCCGGAGGACGTCAACAACCTGGCGTACGAGATCATCCAGGTGCTCCAGGGCGAGGGCGGCACGGTGTCGAGCCTGCTCACCCACACCGCGTCGCTGACCACCACCCTCGCCGACCGGGACGCGGTGATCGGCCGGGTGGTGACCAACCTGAACGCGGTGCTGGCCACCCTGGACTCCCGCGACGCCGAGCTGGACCGGACCATCGGCTCGCTGCGGCAGTTCGTCTCCGGGCTGGCCGACGACCGGGAGGCGCTCGGTGCCGCGCTGGCCCACCTCGGCAGCCTCACCGGGGCCACCGCCGCGCTGCTGGCCGACGCCCGGCCGGCGCTCGCCGCCGACATCACCCAACTCGGCGAGCTGACCGACACCCTGAACCGGAACGCGGCGGTGATCGACGGGACGCTGGGCCGGCTCCCGGGCCGGTACGAGGCGCTGACCTGGACCGCCTCGCACGGCTCCTGGCTGAACTTCTTCATGTGCGACTTCGACGGCCGGCTCGCGGTCGCCGGACACGGCGCGGTCAGTCCGGCCACCTTCAGTTCGCAGGCGGCGCGCTGCGCCGGGACGGGAGGGCACCGGTGAAGCCGTTCCGGGAACGCAACCCGACGATGGTCGGCGCGGTCGGGCTGGTCGTGCTCGTCGGGATACTGCTCGCGGCGTTCCGGCTGGACGACCTGACCGCGCTCGGCGACCGCTCCTACCGGGCGGCGTTCCGGGACGCCAGCGGACTCACCGTCGGCAACGAGGTCCGGGTCGCCGGGGTACGGGTCGGCGAGGTGACCGGGGTCGGGCTGGCCCGGGGCGCCGGCGGCCCGTACGTCCGGGTGCGGTTCCGGGTCGACGACGAGAACATCCGGCTCGGCGACCGGACCGGGGCGACGATCCGGATCAAGACGGTGCTCGGGCAGAAGTACCTCGCCCTGGCCCCGGACGGCTCGGGCCGACTACCGGAGGAGACGGAGATCCCGCTGGACCGCACCGCGTCACCGTTCGACGTGATGACGGCGGTGACCGGGCTCGCCGGCACCCTCGACGAGATCGACGACGCGCAGCTGGCGAAGGCGTTCACCGTGCTGGCGGAGACGTTCGCGCAGACCCCGGCCAGTCTCCGGTCGTCGCTGGACGGGCTGTCCCGGCTCTCCCGGACGGTCGCCGAACGGGACGCGCAGCTGCGGGAGCTGTTGACCCGGGCCCGCAGCGTCACCGGGGTGCTCGCCGCCCGGGACGAGGACTTCCGCGCGCTGGTCGCGGACGGCACCGCGCTGCTGGCCGAGGTGAGCCGACGCCGGGACGCGATCCACGACCTGCTGGTCGGCACCCGTGACCTGGCCGCCCAGCTCTCCGGGCTGGTCACCGACAACCGGGCCACCCTGGAGCCGACCCTGCGCCAGCTCCGGGACGTGGTCGCGATCCTGCAACGGAACCGAGACGAACTGGAGCGGACGCTGACGACGATGGGGCCGTTCCTGGACGCCTTCACCAACGTGCTCGGCAACGGCCGCTGGTTCGACTCCTACCTGCGCGGCCTGCTCCAGCCGTACGTGCCGACGGCGGGAGGACGTTGATGCGCCGGCCGAGGCCTGTCCCGGGTCCGGGTCGGGGGCGGCGGACGCTCGCGGCCGGGGTGGCGGTGGCGGTCGCCGCCACGGTCGCGGTGGTGGTGCTGCGCCCGGGTACGCCGCACCGCGCCCTCGTCGCCCACTTCACCCGGGCGGTCGGCATCCACCCCGGTTCCGACGTACGGGTGCTCGGGGTGCGGATCGGCGAGGTCGTCGCCATCGTGCCGGCCGGTGGCACGGTACGGCTGGAGCTGCGCTACGACGCCGGCCAGCCGGTCCCGGCCGACGTGCGGGCGGTCGTCGTCCCGCCGAGCCTGGTCAGTGACCGGTACGTCCAACTCACCCCCGCCTACGCCGGCGGTGCCACGCTGCCGGACGGGGCGGAGCTGTCGGTGGACCGGACGGTCGCGCCGATGGAGATCGACGACATCTACCGGGCACTGGACGAGTTCAACCGGGCCCTCGGCCCGGAGGGCGCGAACGCCGACGGGGCGCTGTCGGCACTGCTCGCGGCCGGCCGGGCCAACCTGGACGGCAACGGTGCGGCACTGCACGAAACGCTCGACGGGCTCGCCCAGGCGCTGGAGACCCTGGCCGACGGCCGGCAGGACCTGTTCGGCACGGTGGTCAACCTGCAGCGGTTCAGCACCGCGCTGGCCCGCAGCGACCAGCAGGTACGCGCGTTCAACCAGCAGCTCGCGGAGGTGGCCGGGCAGCTCGCCGCCGAACGGGACGACCTGGCCGCCGCGCTGCGTAACCTGGCCGCCGCGCTGGACGACGTCACCCGGTTCGTCCGGGACAACCGTGCCGCACTCCGGTCCAACATAGACGCGCTCGCCGACGTGACGAACGTGCTGGTCCGACAGCAGAAGGCGATCATCAGGATCCTGGACGTGGCACCGCTGGCGTTGTCCAACCTCAACCTCGCGTACAACGCCCGGTCCGGCACCCTCGACACCCGGGACAACGTGCTCGGCCCGTACGACCCGGCCGCGTACGTCTGCGCCGCCCTGGTGGACGTCCTGCCGGTGAAGGAGGTGCCGCGGCGCTGTTTCGAGCTGGCCCAGACCCTGCGGCTGGAAAAGTTGCCGCTGCCAGAGGAGTTGCGTGGGCTGCTCAACCTGCCGCCGAAGGGTGAACCGGGACGGCAGCCGTCCGCGCCGGACGGTCCACCGTCGGAAGAGCCCGCGGAGTCGAGGGCGCCGCTGCCGGGCCTGCTCGGGCCGGGGACGGTGCTGGACCATACCCTCGGCGGCATCCTGCGGGGCCCGCGATGAGGCGGCGTCCTGTCGGATCCCCGACGAGCCAGCGGCGGGACGGGTGCCGGCACCGGATCGGGCTGGTCCGACGGCGCCCGTCGCTGGCGCTGCTCACCGCGGCGGCGATGGTCACACTCGCCGGGTGCGAGGTTCCGGAGCTGGCCGACCTGCCACTGCCCGGCGGCGCGCCGTCCGGTCCGGCGTACCGGGTGACGGCCGAGTTCACCGACGTGCTCGACCTGGTGCCGCAGGCCGCCGTCAAGGTCAACGACGTCACGGTCGGCTCGGTGGAGAAGGTCTCGCTCGCCGGCTGGACCGCCCGGGTGCGGCTGCGGATCGACCACACCG
This sequence comes from Plantactinospora sp. B5E13, assembly GCF_039871775.1. Taxonomy (NCBI): domain Bacteria; kingdom Bacillati; phylum Actinomycetota; class Actinomycetes; order Micromonosporales; family Micromonosporaceae; genus Plantactinospora; species Plantactinospora sp. B5E13. Next base: position 46,329 of record NZ_JBDPLT010000055.1, on the reverse strand, counting down.
TACGGCTGCCCGGCAACGCCACCGCCGCGGTACGCCAGACCAGCCTGCTCGGCGAGAAGTACGTGGCGCTCGCCACCCCGGTCACCGAGACGCCGTCCGGGGAGCTCGCCGACGGAGCGGTCATCCCGCTGACCCGGACGAAGCGTTCGGCCGAGGTCGAGGAGGTACTCGCCGCGCTCGGCCTGCTGCTGGGCGGCGGCGGACTGGACCAACTCAAGACGATCAACGAGGAGCTGGCGGCGGCGCTCGCCGGCCGTGAGTCGGCCGTCCGCGACACCCTGCACCAGCTCGACACCTTCGTCGGCGGGCTCGACCGGCAGAAGGCCGACCTGGTCCGGGCGGTGGAGGCGCTGGACCGGCTGACCGACCGGCTGGCCCGGCAACGGGCCGTGCTCGGTGACGCGCTGGACGCGCTGGACCCCGGCCTCGGCGTCCTCGCCGAGCAGCGGAAGCAGCTCAGCGGTGCGCTGACCGCGCTCGGCGAACTCGGCCGGGTCGGCACCAGGGTGGTCACCGAGAGCCACGATGACACGGTGGCCAGCCTGCGGGCGCTGCGGCCACTCCTCGAACAGCTGGTCGAGGCCGGTGACGCCCTGCCGAAGTCGCTGGACTTCATGCTGTCGTACCCGTTCCCGCCGAACGTCACCGGCGCGATCGTCGGCGACTTCGTCAACCTGTCGGTCACCGCCGACCTGGACGCGGCGACGATCCTCGCGAACCTCTTCTCCGCGAAGGCGCCCGAACGCGCGCCGGACCGGGCCGGTCGGCCGACCGGCGGCACGGGTGACCGGCCCGACCGGACGGGCGGCACCGGCACCAGACCCGGCGACAAGGACGACGACCGACCCGGCGGGGTCGGGCCGCTGCTGCCCGGCGTCCTGCCACCGGTCTGTCTGCCGGTCGGTGGGCTGCTCCCCCTCGACTGGCTGCCGCCGCTGCTGCCCGAGTGTGACCTGCCGCCCGACTGCGAACTGCTCCGACCGGGCTCGTCGCCGCCGAAGGGCGGACTGAAACCACCGGACGGGGTGGTGCCGCCGGGCACGATCTTCCCGCCCGGTACCCGGCTGCCACTGGGCACCATCCTCTCCCCCGGCTGCCTGCTGCCCGCCCCGACCGGGGAGACCGACGGGCGCAGCGGCGGGCTGCTCGACGTACTGGGCGGAGGGCTGCTCGGATGACCGGACGTACGGCGAGACTGCAGGTGCTGGTGTTCCTGCTGGTCGGTCTGCTCGGCCTCGGATACGTCGGGGTCCGCTACGTGGGACTGGGTGACCGGCTGGTCGGCGGCGGGTACCTGGTGCACGCCGACTTCACCGAGGCCGGGGGCATCTTCCCGAACGCCGGGGTCAGCTATCGGGGCGTACCGGTGGGTCGGGTCGAGGCGGTCGCCCTGCACGGCGACGCGGTCCGGGTCGACCTGCGGCTGGACCGGGGCGTACGGGTGCCGGCGAACCTCCGTGCCGTGGTGTCGCAGCGCTCCGCCGTCGGTGAGCAGTACGTCGACCTGCGCCCCGACAGTGACACCGGCCCGTACCTGCGCGGCGGTTCGGTGATCCCGGTCGACCGGACCGGGGTACCGCTCGCCCCGGAGACCCTGCTGGCCAACCTCGACGCCCTGGTCCGTTCCGTGGACCCGGACGACCTCGCGGTGGTCGTCGACGAACTCGGCGTCGCGTTCCAGGGCAACGAGGAGGCACTGCGCCGGATCCTCGACGCCGGTGACGCCCTGCTGGTGGAGGCGACCGCCCGGCTGCCGGAGACGGTGGCGCTGATCCGGGACGGCGCCACGGTGCTGCGTACCCAGGAGGAGTCGGCCGCCGCGCTGCGACAGTGGGCGGACGGGCTGGCCCGGCTCGCCGCGACGCTCCGGGCGGCCGACCCGGACCTGCGCCGGATCCTCGCCGACGGGCCGCCCGCCGCCACCGAGTTGGTCGGGCTGCTGCGTGACCTGGACCCGTCGATCGGCACCCTGCTCGGCAACCTGGTGTCGGTGAACGGGGTGGCCGCCCGACGGCTGGCCGGGATCGAACAGCTGCTCGTGGTCTATCCGCTGGTGGTGGACGGTGGTTTCACCGTCGCCCCCGGCGACGGTACGGCGCACTTCGGCCTGGTGGTGAACGTCGGCGACCCGCCGTCCTGCGTCTACGCCGACGACTCCACCCGCTGCACGGCCGGGGAGAGTCGCCGGGGTTCCAGCGTGCGGGGCAGCGGCAACGCACCCCGACCCGGCGGCGACCCGGCGGCGCCGGCACCGGGCCCGGTCGGCGGGTCCGAGTCACCGCCTCCGGTCGCCCCGGTCTCCGGCGCCGCCGTCGCCGGCTACGACCCGGCGACCGGACTGGCCCTCGGGCCGGGTGGCCGGCCGCTGACCTTCGGTACGACCGGCGGGCAGTACCGGCTCGCCGGTGACCAGTCCTGGAAACAACTCCTGCTCGCCGGCCTGGCGCCCTGAGCCCGATCCGAGGAGTGCGAACGATGTGGAATGGCGAGGAGCGCAGGTTGAAGCTGGTCAAGTCGTCCCCGCAAACCGAACCGGACGACGTGCCCCGGCAGTCGGTACGCCGCCGCAGGACAACCGCCCGACGTACCGTCACCCGGCGGATTCCCGGCCCGGACCCGGTGTCGGCAGTGTTGGAGCGGCTCGACGAGGAGCCGGTCGCCCTGGTCGGGGCGCCGGAGAGCGACGAGGCGCCCGACGACCACGGGCCGGGTGAGGCGCCCGACGGTCACGGGCGCGACGAGACGACCGACGACCAACGGCCGGATGCGACAGCCGATGGCGAGCGGCCGGATGCGACAGCCGATGGCCAGGGGCCGGAGCCCGCGGCTGACCGGCGGCCGGAGCCGAAGCGGCGGAAGGCGGTTCGCCCGGGTGTGCCGCGTCGGCGCGGGCTGACCGTCGGACTCGCGATCATGCTCTGCGCGGCACTCACCGTGGCCGGCTTCTTCGGCAACCGCTGGTACCAGGACCGCGCGCTGGCCGAGGCACACGGCCAGGCGGTCACCGCCGCCCGGCAGACCACGGTCAACTTCGTCTCGGTCAGCGCCTCCAGTGTGGACGGCGACCTGCAGCGGATCGTGGCCGGCGCCACCGGCGAGTTCCGGGAGGAGTTCCTCCGGGGCCAGGCCCAGGTACGCGCGGCGGTCATCGAGAACAAGGTCGAGTCGACCGGTTCCGTGCTGCGCGCCGGGCTGGTCTCCGGCGACCGGCGTACCGCGGTTGTTGTGGTCGCGGTCGACGCGACCGTGAAGAACACGCACGCACCGGACGGTCGCGTCGCGCACTACCGCATCCAGGTGGAGTTGGCCCGGGACCGGGACTCGGACACCTGGCTGGTGTCCCGGTTGCAGTTCGTCGGCTGAGAGGAGAGACCATGCGATCGTTTGTCGGCACGCTGATCCGGCGACTGCGCTCCGGACGCCGTACCGGTGTCGAGGTGGCCGGCGACGCCCAGCCCGAACCGACCGGTGACGGCGCACGACGCTCCCGCCGTCCGCGCCTGGCCGGCACCGGCGACCGGCTGCACCTGGTGCTGACGGTGGCGACGGTGCTGGCTGTCGGCGCGGCCGGCGCCGGCTGGTACGGCCAGCACCGGGCGCAGGCCCGGGACACGGCGGTACGGCGGGCGTTGGCCACCGCCACCCCGGCCGCGAAAGCCATCTTCTCCTACGACTACCGCAACTTCGACGCGAGTGTGACGAACGGACAGACCTTCGTCACCGCACCGTTCGCCGACGAGTACGCCGAGACGACCGCCGCGCTCCGGTCGACGGCCGTTTCCGAGCAGGCGGTGGTGCTGGCCGAGGTCTCCGCCAGCGGGGTGATCCAGGCCGACCCGGAGCGGGTCGAACTGCTGCTCTACCTGAACCAGTACCGGCGCAACGTCAACACCGACGGGGAGAAGGTGGACCAGAACCGGGTCGTGCTGGAACTGCGCCGGGTCGACGCGGAGTGGAAGGTCGCCCGGGCCACCGCGATCTGAGCACGGCCGACCGGGCCCCGGGAGGTCCGTCAGGGTGGGTGCGGGTGTCGGCGCCGAGGTCCGCACTGGTTGACTCAGACCATGACGGGAGATCACCAACCCGCCGCCGAGGCCGGGCCGACCGACCCCAGCCGGCTGCTCTGCGAGCCGTACCTGCTGGACCCGGGCCCCGAGAGCGGGTACGTCGTCTGGCACACCGAGGACCCGGGCAACGGGCACTTCGTGCTCGTCGGGCCCGGGGTGACCGGGATGACCGACTGGCAGGCGGTCGACGCGGCCACCGACGACGCGGCCACCGGCCCCGGTTGGCGGCGGTTCACGGCCCAGACCCGGCAACTGAGCCGCACCCGGGAGGACGCGGAGTCCCGGGTGGCCGGGCGGGCCTGGACCGGGCCGGTCGGCCGGCCGGTGTACCGGCAGTTGGCGGAGATCACCGGGCTGGCCGCCGGACGTACGCCGTACCGGGTGGTGTCGGTCGACGACCAGGGACGGCCGACGGTGACGACGGCGTACTCGATCGCTCCGGCGGTCAGCGGCGACCGGCCGGTACGACTGCTCCTGACCAGCGACCACCAGCTGAAGGCGATGACGGCGGCGAACCTGGCGAAGGTCGCCGAGACCGTCGGGGTACACCTCGACGGCGTGCTGATGGCCGGCGACATGGTCAACGTGGCGGACCGGGCCAGCGACTGGTTCGACTGCGCCGACGCGCCCGCCTTCTTCGCCGCGATGACCGGCCGGGCCGCCACGACGATCGCCGGCCGGACCTGGCGGGGCGCGGAACTGCTGCAGCACACCCCGCTGTATCCGGCGATCGGCAACCACGAGGTGATGGGCCGCTGGTCGGAGACGGCGAGCCTGGACAGCCAGTTCAACGATCCGCAGCCGGCCGACTGGGACGTCACCACGTACGAGGAGTTGTTCCCACGGCCACGCAGCGAGGCGGGCGGCCCGCGCTGGTGGTCGCGGACGATCGGCGACGTACACCTGATCACGCTCTTCGTCACCGGGATCTGGCGACCGCACGTGACGACCGGGGCCGGCACCTTCGCCGAAGGCCCGGCGGTCCTGGCCGACCCGGAACACTGGGGCCACGGACGGTTCATCTTCGAACCCGTGCACCGGGGCTCGGCCCAGTACCGCTGGCTGGAGCGGGAACTGGCGTCGGAGGCGGCCCGGTCGGCCCGGTTCCGGGTGGTGATGTTCCACCACTCCAGCCACGGACTCGGGGACAATTCGACGCCGGCCTTCACCGACCCGGTCCAGGTGGTCGAACGCGACCCGGACACGGGCACGGTCAGCTCGGTGCGGTACGCCTATCCGCTCGCCGAGGACCACGTCCTGCGCGACCTGGAGCCGCTCCTCTCCGCCAACGGCGTGCACCTGGTGCACACCGGGCACACCCACCTGTGGAACCGGTTCCGCAATCCGGCCGGGGTCAACTGGTTGGAGACCTCGAACGTTGGCAACAGCTACGGGGCGTACGACGTGACCTCCGGGTTGTCCCGGCCTTTGCCGGAGGGGCCTGATCTGGTCCGGCAGGGTGACCCGGGCGGGCTGCGGCCGGTGGTGCCGACGATCGCACCGCTGACCGACCCGACCGGCGCGCCGCTGCCGTACGTGGCCAGCAATGACGTCACGGTCTTCTCGGTGCTGGACTCGGCGGCCGGAGTCGTTCGGTCGTACCGGTTCGACACCCGGGAGCCGGACTCGTCGGTCCTGCTCTTCGACGAGTTCCCGCTGGCCTGACCGGCGATGACCTCAGTCCGGCGGCTCCGGCGGGGTCACCGTCTGCTCCGAGGTACGCCGCTCCAGGAACGAGTCCGGGGCGGCGGCAGCCTCGGCGACCTGGCGCTCGGCTCCGGTCGTCTCCGGGTCGGACTCGGCCAGCCTGACCGCTCCCGCCTCCCGCCGGTCGGACTCGGCGAGGATGGCGGCCGCCTGCTCCTCGGGGTCCGCGCTGCCGGTCGACCGCTCCTCCGGCAACAGGTGCGCCGCCCGGTTCTCGACCCGGTCGTCACTTCCGTCCGGGTTCTCGCTCGCTGCGCTCATGCTCATAGCGCTGCTGCATACCCACGTCCGGCACCCGCTACCCGTCCCCGGCCACACCGGGCCCCGAACCCGCTGTCCCGCCGGCCCGGGCGAGGTCGCGGTAGTGGTGGAGCAGCGGCACCCGGTTGACCGCCCAGACGACCGACAGCAGCTGGGTGTAGTTCGTGACCAGCTGGCGCAGCGGTGATTCCCAGACGCTGCGGTACGCGCCGAGCCGGCCCCGGCCGACGGAGGCGTAGATGTCGCCCAGGGCGATGACCGCGAGCCGGTTGTACTCCGCCCAGCCGAACCGGGCGTCGACGGTGATGTCGGCGGTTTCCCGCTCCACCAGACCGGGAGTGCGGTAGAAGCGGACGGCCTGGTACGGAACCCGCCCCAGTGAGGCGTACCCGGCACCCGCCTGTCTCAGGTGCGGGATCGGCTGGTTCGGCTTGATTCCGCCGACCGGTCCGATGATCGGCAGATGTCCCGGCGGCGCCCCGGAGTGCCACTTCGCCTCCGAATAGAAGATCCAGCGGGACCGGCGCCAGCCGACCGCGTCGGCGAACCGGGCGATGTCGCCGTCCACCCGGTGCAGCTGCTGCAGTTGGGGGGTGAGCCCGAACCGGCCGTCGCTGTGCCGCATCCAGAGGTCGTCGAGGGCGTGCAGGTCGGCCCAGCGCAGGGTGGCGACCTGGGCCAGAGTGATCATGTGGTTCCCGGTCCGGTCCGGGTCCCGGCCGGCCGCCACCATCAGGAGGCGGGCCGTCTCGCGGTCGGCGTCCCGCCAGTTCCCGGCACGCAGCAGGTCGGCGAGGCGGCCCAGTTCCAGCTCGCTTCCGGAGCGGTCGGCACCGGTCAGGGTGGTCCGGTCGACGAGTGTGGCGAACTCGGCGTCCCCGGGCTGTGCCCCGGCCGGGTCGAGCCGGCTCAACGCCTGCCACAACGCGGCGGCGGTCTGGGCCGGGACCCTCGTGGCACGGTGCCGCAACGCCCGTACGTCCTCCGGGGTGAGCAGGTGCGGGAAGAGTAGTGTCGCCGCCGCCCGCCAGTGCGGTTCGGCACGCAGACTCGGCTGCTGGTAGCAGCGGGGACCCAGCCGTCTCGCTTCCCGGGGCACCCGGTCCAGCAGCCGGGCTTCCAGGTCGGCGACGGTCACCGGCAGGTCGTCGCCGCCGAGGATGGCGACGAGCGCGGCGGTGAACAGGCCCATGCGATGGCGTGGGCTCTCGTACGAGACGCCGCCCTCGACACAGCCGGAGAAGATCGCCAGACCCGGATGACGGTGCAGCCGGAGGTGGTCCAGCCCCACCGCAGGCCCGGTCAGGCCCGACTTCAGCAGCGGCCGTAGCTCGTTGCGGCAGGCGTCGAGCAGCAGGATCCGGTCGGCGACGGTCCCGCCCCGCAGCAGGTTGGCGACCAGTTCGACGGCGACCGAACACTCCGGTACGTGCCGAGGATCACCGTGCGTGTCGTGCACCAGCAGGTGGGTGCGGCCGTCCGAACCGGTGATCCCGTGGCCACTGAACGAGAGCCAGACCCGGTCGCCGGGGCCCAGGTCCGGGAAGCGTCGGGGTAGTTCGGCGAGCCACCCCGTGATGCCGGTCGACGTGGCCCGGTCACCGGTCAGGGGCACCACGCGGTCGGCCGGGAAGCCCCGGGCCCGGAAGGCGCCGGCGAGCGCGTGCGCGTCCGCCTCGGCGTACCGCAGCACCGACACTCCCGGCATGCCGGGCACACGGTTGACGCCGATCGCGAGGAGTACGTCGCGCGGGGCGGGAACGGTCCGGTCCATGTCGACCTCGTCAGGCACTGTCGGGCCGGTCCCGCTGTCCGTCCATGATCTCGACGATGGAGACCGCCTCCCCACCCTCGACCGGGTCCGGTACGTCCACCTCGAGTCCGTAGCGTTCCCGCAGCCAGCGCTCGCGGTAGAGCCGGTCCGCGCTTTCCGCGACCCGATGGAGGATCAGCGCGTTCTGGCCGGCGCCGATGGCGACACCGACCATCGGCACCAGCTTCTGCACGTTGCGGGTGGTGACCTTGAACCCGAACTGTTTGAGCACCCGGGTCACGAGTTCGGTGACCGGACTCTTCGGCAGGATGGCCCGGCCGGTCAGCGTCTCCCACACCCGCTTCGCGCCCCGGTGCTGCAGCATCCGCTGGGTCACCAGGCTCAGCTCGCGGTACGCCGCCACCTTGTTCGCCGTCCCGACCGCGGTGCCGACACCCAGGATGCCGAGCGCCACCGCCATCTCGTCCTCAGACGACGTGTCGTAGCCGTAGTACGCGGCGGTGTGCGCCACCAGTCGGAGGCCGCCCATCAGCATCACCGCCACGTCGGCCACCACCGCGCCGATCACCAGCGCCGGGCCGGCACCGGTGACGGTGAGCAGTTCGCCGCCGGTGACCGCCAACCCGGCGCCGGCTCCCTCGACCGTGCCGGCGGTCGCGTACGCCAGGGCGAGGTTCGGCTTCACCTGGTCGATCTCGGAGAGCCGTAGCTGACGGATGTCGGCGAGCTGACGCACCTCGTGCCCGGCGGCACGGTGCGCCCGCAGGATCGCCTCGGTCCGCAGCGAGGCCACCGCCAGGTGCGAGCCGTGCTGGGAGAGCCCCTCAAGAGCCTCGGAGAAGATCACGTCGAACCGGGCGGCCCCCGGCATCGCCCGCACCCCGTCCCTGACCCTCGCGCCGACCGCTGTGACCCGCTCGCGGACCCGGTGCGGCACCCACCTCCGGGCCCGCCGTCGTAGGCGCCGTTCCTTCCACGCCTGCACCTGGTCCCACGCCCTACGGTCGTACTCGTCCATCTCGACCGGGACAACAGCGTTCTGGTCCACCGCGTCCTCCCCCCACCGCTGACCGTCACGGTAGGTAGGTCTGCGCGTACGGGTAAATCCCAGATTCCTGGGGAATCGCTAGCCTGGCGCCATGCCGCCACCCCCCGGGTCGGTCCAGGCCGCCCACGAACTGCGTCGGTCGTTGGCCGAGACGACCGACACCCTGGGCGTGCTCAACCGCACCGCCGAGACGCTGCTGGCCAGGGTACCCGCCGACGTCTGGTGTGGAGTCGTCGTCGACCCGGCGACCCTGCTCGACACCGGGGGCGAGCACCAGCACGGCTTCCCGGCCGAGGTGATGCCCCGACTGTTCGAGATCGAGCACGCCGAGCAGGACGACGTCGACAGCCTGCGCTCCCTGGTCCGCCGACCGGCGGCGACCAGTCTGCTCAGCGCCTCGACCGGCGGAAGCCCGGAGAGCAGCCGGTACTACCGGGAGATCCTGGCCCCGCTGCGACTGGCGGACGAGCTGCGCGTGCTGCTGCGCGAGGGCGGCCGTACCTGGGGGCTGCTGGTGATGTGCCGGTCCCGGCGCAGTCCCGGCTTCACCGAACAGGAGGTACGCGTCGCGGCGAGCCTGGCCGTTCCGGCGACCGCGGCGCTCCGGCGTTCGCTGCTGGTCGGGGGTATCGACAACGGACAGGTCGCCGACGCGCCAGGGGTCATCACGGTCGACGACGAGCACACCGTGGTCACCACGAGCCCGACCGCGCGGCGGTGGCTCGACGAACTCGCCGAGACGCACCCGCCGGGCCGGCTGCCGCACACCGTCTCCGCCCTGGTCACCCACGCCCGTACCCGGCCCCCGGGCACGGTCAGCACATCGCGGGGCCGTACCCGCTCCGGCGCCTGGGTCACCCTGCACGCCTGGCGCGACATCGGCACCGCCGGGAAATCCGGCGGCACCACGATCTCCATCGGCCGGTCCCAGCCCGGAGAACTCGTCGCCCTCATCCTCGACGCGTACGCGCTGACCCCACGGGAACGGGAGGTCACCCAGCAGGTCCTGTTGGGCCGGTCGACGACCGAGATCGCCACCGCGCTGCACCTGTCGACGCACACCGTGCAGGACCACCTGAAGGCGATCTTCGACAAGACCGGCGTACGGAGTCGCCGGGACCTGGTGGCGGACGTCTTCTTCCGGCACTACCTGCCCCAGTTGGCCGGTCCGTCCCTCACCACCGACGGCCGGCTCCGCCGCCGGTCGACGACACCGGGGAGCGGGGTCGGGCCGCGCACCCCGGGCGAACCGGTCTGATCAGCGGGGCATGCCCTTGAGGTGGCGACCCATCTCCCGGGCGATCTCCCGCTGCGCGTCCCGCTCGGCCAGCGCCTGCCGCTTGTCGTAGGAGCGTTTGCCCCGACCGATGCCGACCTCGACCTTCGCCCAGCCGTTCTCGAAGTAGAGCGACAGGGGCACCAGGGTCAGGCCGGGGTCCCGGATCCGGTCCAGGATCTTGTTGATCTCCACTCGCCGCAGCAGCAGCTTCCGCATCCGACGCGGCTGGTGGTTCGTCCAGGTGCCGTACGCGTACTCGGCGATGTGCAGCCCGTAGAGCCAGAGTTCGCCGTCCCGCTCCTGGGCGAAGGCGTCGACCAGGGAGGCCTGCCCGGCCCGCAGCGACTTCACCTCGGTGCCGCGCAGCACCAGCCCGGCCTCGTACGTCTTGAGGATCGTGTAGTCGTGCCGCGCCTTCTTGTTCGAGGCGACGAGGCGTCGTTCCGTCTGCCTGGACGTGGCCGCCACCACGACTCCCTCCGATCCGCCCCGCCTTTTCGGGCCCGTCGGCAGCCTAACCAGCGGGCCGGCGGCCAGGGTCGCCGACCCGCTGAGGCCCCCGGTCAGGGTCGGATGAAGGTGACGTCCGGGTGTCGGGGCGACGGGTCACGCAACAGCGGCTGCGGCCGGTCCCGAAGCTGCTGGTCGAGGAAGGCGGCCAGGTACGCCCGCACCGAGCCGACGATCCGCTCCGGGCCGCGCCGCCGGGTACCAGAGGCTGATCATCAGTTCCCTGGGCCGGTCGGCCACCCAGGGATCGGCGCGGTCGTGGTCGACCAGGTGCAGTTCCGTGGTGCCGACCGGGTACGGGCCGGTCGGCGCCGGCAACCGTGGCCGGAACGGTACGGAGGTGGCGACCGTGGTGTCGTCGGGTGCCGGCTGGGGCGTCCGGGCGGCGGCGGACGGCGCGACGACCAGCACCGGGACCGCCAGAATCGCCGCCGACACGGTCCACCACCATCGACGTGGGATCTTCTGCATACCGCCGAGTCTCGCCCGGCACCCACCGCGACCACAGCTGTCGAAGGTGGTCAACCGACCCCGAGAAGTCTCGGGGAGGGGCCGGCGGACAACATGCCGCCGGCCCCTCGTCATCCGTCGGTCAGTCGGTGCAGACGACGAGGTTGGCGGTCAGGGTGCCGGACCTCGGCACCTGGTACGCCGTCGGCCTCGACTGGTCCGTACCGGCCGGGTCGGTCGACGCACACTGGGTGTGCGGGCCGGTGTAGAACTCGCCACCCCGGTAGAGGCTGTAGCTGAAGAAGATCCGCTGCTTGCCCAGCACCGGCAGCCGGTACCGGCCGTCGATCGCCTCGGCGTACCCGAGCACGTCGCCGCTGTCGTAGTTGTGCACCAGCAGGTAGTCGAGGTAGATCGGCTGGCCGTCCTGGTCACGCAGGTCGCCACGGACCTCGACACCGGCCCGCATCGGATGGTCGTAGCTGCTGGTCCCGCCGGCGGTGACCCGGACCCGGGCGGCGTCGTGCCGGTCCGGCACCCCACCGGACCACTGTCCGGCCAGGCCCGACCGGTGGAAGAAGAGCGGCCAGGTGTACGGGCCGAGCCCGGTCACCTGGTAGCGGCCGTCGGTACCGGTCCACCCGGCCGCCTGCCCCTCCTCCGGGTGGTAGCCGAACAGGTGGATGTTGATCCCGGCGACCGGTGCCCCGGTCCCCCGGTCGGTGACCCGACCGGTGATCGTGCCGGCCGGGTCGAGCCGGACGGTGGGGCCGGTGACGGTGGCGCCGCCGTCGACCCGGACGACCGCCGCCGCCCGCTGGTCACCGGTGCCGCCGCCGGACCCGACCCACTGCCGGCCGTGACCGGCGGCGTTCACCGGGTCGGCGAACAGCGTGTACGACCCGGGCCGGAGCCAGTCGACGACCGCCCTGCCGGTGCTGTCCGAGCAGTTCCGGTAGGCGCCGGGGTCGGGCAGCCGGGGGTCCCGCAGCGGCACCGCGACCAGGCAGACCCCGGCAACCGGCTGCCCGGTCGCCCGGTCGACGACCGTGGTGGTGATCCGGGCGATCCGCTGGAGCTTGACGGTGACCTCGACCGTCTCGCCCGGCACCGGGGTGACCGGCCCGGTCGACGCGGGGAAGTAACCGCCGCCGGGGACGGTGACCTGGAACCGCTGCGGCTCCGCCGGGAGACTGCTGATGGTCAGGCTGCCGGTGCCGTCGCTGCACTGCTCCTCGACGCAGAAGTCGGCGATGGTCGTACCCGTGTCGGCGTCCACGGCGCGGACCCGGACGGCGCCGTTCGCGACCAGGCTGTCGGTGATCCTCGTTTCCTGCTCGGCCTGCACCACGACCGGGTCGGCGTCCGCCGCGTCGAGCGCGCCCCGGTAGTACTGCACGTCCTCGTCGGTGTACAGGAAGGCGACCCGGTACGTCCCGGCGAGCAGCCGGGGGATGCTGAACTCGCCCTCCTCGTCGGTGTAGGCACCGTCGCCGTTGGTACCGGCGGCGTTGCTGGCGTGGACCCAGGCGTCGACCACGGGCTCCCCGTCGCCGGTGGTCAGGCGCCCGGTGAGGGAACCGGTGCGGAGCGCGGTGTCGTCGGCGACGACCTCACCCCCGGCCGGCACCTCGAACCGCGTGGCGCCCGCCCGCTCGAGCTTGCCGGGCACGTACTGCAACTGGTCCACCTCGGCTGTCGGCTGAAAGGAGACGAAGTGCGGACCGGCCGGGACGACGATCCGGTACTGCCCGTCGGCGTCGGTCGTGTCGGTCTCGGTGGCCGGGTAGTCGGCGGAGGTGGCGATGATTCGCAGGTCGGGCACGCCGTTGCCGGCGGCGTTCCGGATCCGTCCGGTGATCACCCCGGTCGGCAGCAGCTGCTCGTCCACAGTGGTCAGCGCACCCTCGGTGACCGCGACCTTGTCCGCTTCCCAGATGTCCAACTTCTGGTGGTGGAACTGGTCGGGTCCGTCCGGCGGGTCGAAGGCGAGGACGTACGACTCCGCGGCCAGATCGTCGAACCGGTAGGCACCCGCCGCGTCGGTCTCGGTTTCGGCGAGCGGCTCCTCGTTCTCCTCCGGGTAGAGCCGGACGGTGGTGCCGGCGGAGGGCGCACCGGCGGCTGTGGTGACGTGGCCGGCGATGGTGCCGGTGGCGGCGGCCACGGCGGGTGGCGCACCGGCCAGGACGGTGGCCCCGAGCAGCACGACGGCCACGCCGGCGCGTTTCAGCAGATTGAGTGACATCAGCGTCCTCAGTGGTGGCGGGACGCCCCGTGAAGTCGTGCCACCGCCGGCCCGCGCCCCGTGAACAGACCGATGGTCCGGTCATGGTAGCGGTCGATGTCCACAGTACCGACTCGAACGATCGGCGTGGGTGGCGAGACCGTCGGCCACCCCGACGCCGGGCAAAACCGGTGGGCGAGGGCGGTGACCAGGGTTAGCGTGGCCGGGTGCTGACTGACGTACCGACCGGGGAACAACTGGATCCCGGCTGGCAGGCCGAGAGCGACGCCTGGATGCTGGACGAACTGGCCGCGCGCGGCCTCGCCGCCACCGGCCCAGTCGAGAACGTCCGGGTCCGGGCCTGGTCCATCGTGCGCCGGGTCGACACCACCGCCGGCCGGGTCTGGTTCAAGGCCAACGTACCCACCAACGGTTTCGAGGCGGCCGTGGTCGAGGCGCTCGCCGACTGGGCGCCCGACCATGTGGTGGCGCCGCTGGCGGTGGACCTGCCCCGGGGTTGGCTGCTCAGTTCGGACGGCGGGCCGACGCTGCGGGAGGTGACGGCGGATCCGCCCGACCCGGCCCGCTGGGTGGACCTGCTGCGGACGTACGCGGAACTGCAGCGGCGGACGGTGCCGTACGTGGACCGGCTGCTCGGGCTCGGTCTGCCGGATCTGCGCCCGGCGCGGATGTCGGCCGCGCTGGTGGGCCTGCTGGCCGACCCGACGGTGACGCTCGCCCCGGAGCGACGCGCCGCCCTGGCCCGGCTCTCCGAGCGGTACGACCGCTGGTGTGCCGAACTCGCCGCCGACGGACTGCCGGCGTCGTTGCAGCACGACGACCTGCACGACGGCAACGTCTTCGTGGGCGGGGGCGGGGGTGCCGACGCCCGGCTCCGGTTCTTCGACTGGGGTGACGCCTGTCTGGCGCATCCGTTCAGCAGTCTGCTTGTGACGCTGAAGGTGGCGGCGTACCGGTTCGGGTTCGCTCCGGGCGGGCCGGAACTGGCCCGGCTGCGGGACGCGTACCTGGAACCCTGGACCGACCTGCGGGACCGTGCCGGCCTGGTCCGCTCGGTCCGGCTCGCGCTGCGGGTCGGCAAGGTGGGTCGGGCGTTGACCTGGCAGCGGGCGCTGCGCGGGGCGACCTCGCCGGAGTGGGAGCGCGCGCTGGGTGGTCCGGCACCGGTGGCGCCCGAGCACGCCGACGCGGTCGGTGGCTGGCTCGGTGAGCTGACCGAGCCCGACCTGACCTGAGCCCGGCCTGACCCGGCCTCGGCCCGATCCGCCCAGGCCGGGCCGGCCGTCGGCGCGGCGGACAACCGGACGCACCCGGTCCCTCCCGCTCGGGTCGTGGTGACCCGGAGCTGGCGGGGCGGGTGCGCCCGGCAGGGTGGTCCGTCAGGGCCGACTACTGGTCCCATCCGCTCTGCTGACCGTGCTTCTGCTGCTGGCAGTTGGCGGAGAGAATCGCCCCGGACCCGGTCGGCCCGCAGTCGGTCGGCCGGTTCTTGACGATCACGGTCTCCACGTCGAGTTCGAGCCGGACGTTCTTGGCGAAGAGTCCACCCGGTTCCTTGGTGGAGCTGTTCTCGGTGATCCTGCTCTTCACCACGCTCAGCTGGCCGGCCTCGGCGTAGAGACCGCCGCCCCGGGACTCGGGTCCGACCGCCTTGTTGCGGCTGACCTCGGTCCAGCGTACGAAGACGTTCGACTTCTCGGCGAAGATCCCGCCACCGTCGCCCCGGGTGGTGTTGTTGGTGACGGTGCTGTCGTTGACCACGAGCAGCGCCTGGACACTGGAGATGCCGCCACCGTCCACCGTCGAGGTGTTGTGGGTGACGGTCAGGTTGCGCAGGTCGAGCGTGGCGTCGCGGACGGAGAGGCCGCCGCCGATCTTCGCGGTGTTGCCGATGACCTTGGTGTCCCAGACCTTTGTCCGGGCCGAGGAACTGGCGAGCCCGCCGCCCTCACCGGCATTGTTGTCGGCGAAGGTCGTCTCGGTGACGTCGGCCGCACCCCGGAAGTTGGCCAGGCCGCCACCGATCCCGCCAGCGCTGTTCTTGACGAACTCGGTCTTCCGTATGCTCAGCACGCCGCCGTTGAGCATGCCGCCACCCTGGCCCTCGGCTCCGGCGGCGCTGTTGTCCCGGAACTCGCTCTCGGTGATCGTCATGTGGCCGTCGTTGAAGACCGCGCCACCGCCGCCGTCCTTGACCGCGAGCGCGGTGTTCCGCGAGAACGTGGTACGCGTGACGACCGCGCTGCCACCGTGTTCGACCCAGAGCGCGCCGCCCAACTCGGCCCGGCCGTTGTCGAGGGTGATGTCGACCAGTTCCAGTTCCCCGCCGTTGACGACGGTGAAGAACCGGAACTCCTTGGCGTTCGGGTCACGGGTCAGGGTCGCCCCGTTCCCCTTGATGGTGATCGGGTGCTTGATAACCGGTAACAGGTTCTTGTCGTCCGGCAGGTTGACCTCCTGGCCGGGCCCCTGGCCGGTGACCTGACCGTCCGGGCCGCTGTCCGGACCACTGTTCGGGCCGGTGCTCTGCCCGGTGTTCTGGCCGCCACCCGGTGCACTGCCGGGAGCACTGCTCGGACCGCCGCCCGGCGCGGCGCTCCCGCCCGGCTGGGCGCCGGTCGGGCCCTGCTTGCCACTGCTCTGGCCCTGCTTGCCACTGGGCGCACCCTGCTTGCCTTTGCCCTGGTCGGCGGAGGGTCCCGGGACCGGCGCCGGACGTTCGCCCGGCTCGCCCTGCCGACCCTGCTGCTCGTTGTTCGGGCCGGCCTTAACGGCACCCGCAGCGGCGTCGGCGCCGTCCGGACCGCTGTTCGGGCCCTTCGGTTGGCCGCTCTCCCCGCCGTGCTGGCCGTCCTGCCCGTACCCCGCGTCGCCACCGCGGTGGTCGCCCTTCGGGGTGCTGAGCTTGTAGGTGCACTTCCGCGCGAGTTCGAGCGTGCCGCCCCCCTCGGCGTCGGCGCGGACAAGCGCGGCGATCAGTTTGGCCGAGTCACAGGGCACCGACGTCACGTCGCGGTGTGCGCCATCCGACTTCTTCTCGGCCGCGATGGAGGCGCCGGACAGCCCGGCCGCTCCCACCACCAGGGTTCCAGCCACGAGACCTCCGGTGAGGATCCACCGGGACCGTCGACGCGGTAACCGCGCCTCCTTCCGGCGCTCGGAATCTCCGTGACTGCTCCCTCGGAACTCGGACATCAAGTCTCCCTGCCTTTCGCAGAAGACACGACCGCACCAACCCGGGCGCGGAGGGCTACACGTCGTTGCAGCACTGAAAATCACGGTACGGCGCTAATCGCAGCAAGGCAGGCTTATGCGAATGAAGCACACGATTCGGTTGAAGGCCCATCGGAAAAAGGACCGGAATGGCACAGCAAATCGCAATACCGGCTGCAGGATCCAAACCAGGCGTGGCCGGCCAGACGACACAGCCGGCGCAGGCGAGCACGGCTCGGGACGGGCGACGCAGGAGCGCCCCGACCCGTACTACGGCTGTCCGGCGGGCCAGAACCGGCAGGCTGGGGACAAGCCGGCAACTGGGACTCCCCTGACGAGGTGACGCAGGCAGCCCAGAACGACCGGCTGGCGGCAGACCGTACGAAGCACAGGACTATCGGCGCATTCCACGCCGGATCACCAGTTGTTTCGGTGCTCCGGACAATCGTCGCCGGAAACGCCCGAAGAAGACAGCCAGTGGGTGCCGGAAACGAATTCGACCATCCATCCCCAATTCGCACGGCGAAGGATCCCGCGCTACCCACGCCAGACCAGTGGCTGGGCGATCAGGCCGACGATTACGGTGGGCGGATGCCACCCAACCTCGACGCCTGGGACGCGTGGCACCCCCGGCTGCTGGCCGGTCGCCTCGCCGGCCTCGAGTTTCCCTGGTACGTCGCGGCCGGCTGGGCACTCGACCTCTTTGTCGGCGCCCCGACCCGGAGACACGCCGACCTGGAGATCGCCGTACCGGCGGCCCGGTTCGGCGACCTGGCAGCACGGTTCGCCGACTGCGACTTCCACGTTCCGTACGACGGGGACATCGTCCCGGCCACCGCCGCCACGCTCGAGGCCAGTCACCAGACCTGGGCCCTGGAACGGGCAACCGGCCGGTGGCGGTGCGACGTGTTCCGCGAACCACACGACGGTGACACCTGGATCTACCGCCGTGACGAGCGGATCCGCCGGCCGTACGCCGAGATCGTCGAACACGGCGTGGACGGCGTCCCGTACCTGGCCCCGGAGATCGTGCTGCTGTTCAAGGCCAAGCAGACCCGGGACAAGGACGAGGTCGACTTCCGGATGGTGCTGCCACTGCTCGACGTCGCCCGGCGGCGGTGGCTCGAGGACGCGCTGTTGTTGGTCAACCCGGAGCATCCGTGGCGCGCCGTGCTGGCCGCCGCCCGGTAGCCGCCGAGCGGGCCCAATCTCTTCGCGACGTGCTCGACCTTCGTGGTGCGGATGCAGGTCACGCCGACGCCGGCCCGTCCCGGGACCGGTCAGTGGGTGCCAGACCGCACCGTGGTGCCGTCCGCGCGCCGGGCAGCGCACAGGCGCCGTCCGCGTCACATCCGGTCTGGTCGTCCGCGCCGAGAATGGTCAGTTCGGGTTGGCGTTCGCGCCAGGCCCGGACGGCGAGTCCGACCTGGTGCTCGGGGTCGTAGATGCTGCGCTCCGCGGCGAAGTTGCCCTCGTAGAACAGGGTCAGCAGGTTGTCCTCCACCCCCTCGGAGGCGGCCAGGTGCAGCAGCCGGTGCAGGTCGAAGGTGTTGCCGTCGTCCCGGAAGTCGACGAGGTAGCCGAGGCCCTCCTTCCTGGCGATGCCCGCGATGTTCTCCTCCGCCGCTCTGGCCTGGGCCGGGGTCATGCCGTACTTCTTGGCGTGAGCCGCACTGGTTGTCCGGTGGGTCTGGGTCAGCCGGGGGTCGAGCTCGAAGGAGCGGTGCACCACCTCGACCCGGGTCCGGTGTGGGAACGCGGCGAGCGCCTTGTGAAGCGAGCCTTGCCGACGAAGCACCACGGGCAGGAGATGTCCGACCAGATGTCGACGC
Source organism: Plantactinospora sp. B5E13 (assembly GCF_039871775.1). NCBI lineage: Bacteria > Bacillati > Actinomycetota > Actinomycetes > Micromonosporales > Micromonosporaceae > Plantactinospora > Plantactinospora sp. B5E13. The sequence goes on along the minus strand of NZ_JBDPLT010000055.1, from coordinate 27,940 downwards.
GCATGGTCTTCTTCCCTCCGGGAAGGGTCTGTAGGGAGGTGGTCGCTTCCCGGAGGAGAAGGAGAGACAACCACTCGACTCCGGACAACGCCCCTCGGACGAGGGTCGTCCGCTTCTACAGCGTAGCGCAACAGGACGATAGTCGTCCGCCTACAGGCCGGCTCAGCAATCAATCGGACGCTCGCCGTCCGATTGCGTTAGACTGCAGGTGGAGACGACTACCAGGCGCCCTGCGGCCACTGGTTGAACGGCGGACCAGCCACCGGTCGACCACCGGACAGGCTAGGAGGCTCAGCCATGGGTGATCTCGACGAGATGCTCCGGCGGCTGGACGCGCTGGAAGCGATCGAGAGCATCAAGCAGTTGAAGGCCCGCTACTTCCGCCTCGTGGACGAGAAGAAGCACGACGAGCTGGCCGCACTGTTCACCCCCGAGGCCAGGCTCGTGACCGACGGCGTCAGCTGGAAGTCGCTGGAGGAGTTCGCGTACACGATCCGCGACCTGACCGGCGCCGCACCGTCGGTCCACCACGGGCACAGGCCGGAGATCGAGATCACCGGGCCGGACACCGCCTCCGGGATCTGGGCGATGGAGGATCTGCTGACCTTCCCGGTGGGAGAAAACGCCCCCCAGGGCCACAATGGCTACGGCCAGTACCGGGAGACCTATCGGAAGGTCGACGGGCGCTGGCTGATCGACACGTTGCTGCTGACCCGGCTGCGGATGGACCCGCTGGAGAACTGGACCCCCGATGCCTGACCTGGACACCGCGCCTGACCCCCGTACGGGCACGCGGCACGACGAAACCCCACCGAGCACCACGGAGACCGAACCCGGCGGCCGCGCGGACGCGCGACGCAACCGCCGCCAGCTGATCATCGCGACCCGGGAGGCGATCGCCTCCCGGGGCCTCGACGTCTCGGCGCTCGACATCGCGACGGCTGCGGGCGTCGGAGTGGGCACGCTGTACCGACGCTTCGGCACCAAGGAGGCACTCCTCAACGCCGTCGTGATCGGCCTCTACGACGAGATGTGCGATGTCGCGCGGGCGTGCATGGAGCGCCCTGATCCGTGGGACGGGTTGGCGGAGTTCGTGATGGAGCTGGCCGGGGCGCACCGGGACAGCCGGGGACTGGCCGAATACACCGCCGAGTACAAGCAGGAACCGTCACCCGAACTCGCGGAGCGGACCGCCGCTCTCCAGGACGCCGTCATGCGGTTGACCGAGCGGGCCCGCGCCGCCGGTGCGCTCCGGGACGACGTCACCTGGCAGGACATCCTGATCTGTTCACGTGCGGCGCTGGACACCGACCACTGCCTCGGCGTCGACGCCGGACCGGACGGCTGGCGTCGGATCGTCACCATTCTGCTCGACGGCATCCGGGCGCCCGGACGTACGCCGTTGGAGGGACCGGCACCGCGGGTCCACCCAGGCGCGACGCCGGACAGGACGGCCTCGGCGGACCGCTGACAGACGTCGCGCCGCTCGGGCCAGTAGCCGGGGCGCGTAACCGACTCCTCACGAGGCCACACGTCATACCCTGTCGATGGTCGGCGTCAGCGATAGCCGGCGGACACCACGTTGGCCTGCACCGCGTTCTCGGTCGCGTCGGACGGATAGCCGGTGACCATGGCCCCTTCGTAGAAGGTGCCGGCGCTCAGGTTCGCGCCGCCGTCGGGCTTGCAGCAATCCCCGCCGCTGCCCAGGACGATCGCGCCCTGTTTCTTCATCGGGCTGTATCCCGGCGGGAGTGACCCGTCCCAGAGGGTGTAGAGGCTGCCGGACTGCGCGTTGCTACCCTTGATCGCGAAGCGGGTCGTACCGTTGTTCTTCAGCGTGGCAGTCACGAACTTGCTGGTGAAGGCCCGCTGGTTCGGGTTCCAGGAACTGCTTCCGCCAGGAAACAGGCCCCACTCCAGATCCGCCTGCACCCAGGGGCCGGTGCCGGAGCAGCCGCCGAACCAGCACTGCGTGCCGAAGTTGATGGCGTCCATCGCCCCGGCGGCGTCGGCCTTCCTTGTCGTCTCGCTGTTGCCGTAGTCGAAGCAGCAGCCGCTGTTGACGTGGGTCCCGCTGGTCACCATGTACATGCCCTCGGGAGCGGCGCCGGTCGGCACTCCGGTCAGGTGTCCGTCGCGCCAGTAACTGTTGCCGGGGTTGATGTAGAGCGAGTACGCCTTCGCGCCGCCCACGGTCAGGGACTCCGACGTCGCGATCGCCGGCTTGCTCTGCGGTGAGCCCGGAACGACGCTCGAACCCTGGTACCAGAGGTCGTTCCCGCGTCCGGACTGGTCGAAGATGACGGTGATCACGCAGGTCGTGCCGGCGCAGAACGAGTCCTGCGTCGCCGCGTTGGCGGTACCTCCCGCACTCAGGAGCCCGATGTCGCGGGTCGTGTTGTCCGAGGACCGTCGGACCTGGTAGAGGTTGCCGGCGTACGCCGCGTAGAGCGCCCGTGTCGTGCTGTGCGCCGCGATGCACGGGGTGCCGCCGGAGGCGTAGATGTCGCACGGACGCGTTCCGGTCGGCGGCGGGGTGGTCGGTGAGGTCCACTGCTGGTTGGCGCCGCCGTGGCAGGCCCAGAGGTGGATTCTGGTGCCGTTGGTGGTGCCGTAGCCGCTGGCGTCGAGGCACAGCCCGGACTGCACACCGGTGATGGTGCCGTTGCTGTTGACGTTCCACTGCTGGTTGGTCTGGCCGTTGCAGTCCCAGATGATCGCCAGCGTGCCGTTTGCGGTGCCCTGACCGGACGCGTCCAGGCACTTGTTGCCGTACACCGTGAGCTGCCTGCTCGCCGTCCAGGTCCAGGTCTGGCCGGCACCGCCGTGACAGTCCCAGAGCTGGGTCTGGCTGCCGTTGGCGGTGCTGGCGTTGGGAACGTCGACGCAGCGACCGGACGGGGTACCGACGATCGTGGTGCTCTGCCCCACCACGATGGCGGCCGCCGACACGGGTGCCGCGGCCTCGGCGGTGGCAGGTGGGGTACCAGGTGTGGCGCCGACGCTGACGAGCAGGCCGACCAGCAGAACGGCCAGGCCGGTCAGACGTCGGGTGCGGTGGTGTCTCGGGGCCGGGGGGTGGGCTGTTCCTGGCCCACCGGAGGACGGGTTACGCACGGGAGGGCTCCTCGGAGTCGTGGAGGTGTGCGGGCTTTCGACGTGCTCGGCGGTGGTGGTGACGGCCGGGTCGACGCGTGGCGGTCGCCGGACTGTCGCCGCGGGGAGGCGCGCCGGCCGTCCGGTCGACGGCCAGCGCGTCCGTTCCCCGTGACGCCCTACCGCCCCAGGATTCGCCAGGTCTGGTTCAGCGGGCTGGCCTGGCCGGTCGCGTTGCAGGTCCACTGGTGGACCGGGGCCCGGGCCGCCGTGGAGACCGTGCTGACATCGACGCACTTGCCGCTGTGCCGGGCGACGAGTTGGTAGTCGTGCGAGTCGTTGCCGGGATAGGTCACCCTGCGGAGGGTGAACTGCTGGTTGAGGCCGTTGTGGCAGGTCCACTGGTGCACGACCGCGCCGTCGGCGGTGGACACGCCGCTGACGTCGAGGCACTTGCCGCTCTGCTGGTTGACCACCGTGTACGTGTTGGCCACACCGGCGACCGGGCGGAAGTTCCAGAGCTGCTGGTCGCCGCCCTCGCAGTAGTACTGCTGTTGGACGGTACCGTCGGCGGTGCTCAGGCCGGGGTTGTCCAGGCACTGCTGGGAATGCTGGGCCACCGCCACCGACTGGAAGCCGCCGTCGGAGGGGGGCAGCAGGGTGACGGTGTAGGTGTCGGTCTGGTTGGGGTACGGCAGGGTCACGGTGACGTTGTTGTTGGAGACGCCGACCACGCTGTTCGAGACGGTGATCGGCCCTTGCACAGCACCGCCGCCGTTGTAGGGGATGCGCTGGGTGAGCACCCGTACCTGGTTGTTCTGCACGATGCCGCTGGTCGTGTCCAGACGTTGCAGGTTGACGGTCAGGTTCCCGGTGGTACGCCCACCACCGACCAGGACCTTCGCCACACCGTTCGCCTTCGTGGCGAACGCGTCGTACGACGGACTGGCGGTCACGGCCGCGATCTGCCCGGTCTGGGAGGCGTAGTAACGGTAGGCCCACCACTCGCCCTTGGGCTGGTGCTGGCCGGCCGAGTTACGGACCAGCAGGTTGCCGAGGTCGTTGTGCAGGTTGCCACCGCCGGCCCAGTTGGCTCGTAGACCGTCCGCGCGGGCGCGCTCCAGCCGGGAGATGTACCAGGCGCCGTCGGCGGGGTTCTGCTCCTCGGGCGCGCCGTACTCGTTGATCTGGTACGGCCGGGGGTGGGCGATACCGCGCGGGTCGAGGGTGGCGTTGGCGGCGGCGACGTTGGCGACCGGGTCACCCGGCAACGAGTGCCAGCTGATGATGTCCGGCACCGTGTTGGTCGAGCGGACGAAGTCCAGGTACTGGTTCCAGAAGGTGTGCGTGGTCGACGGTACGCAGGCGCAGCTCGGCCCGACGATGAGCTGGTTGGGGAACTCCGCCCGGATGCGCTGGTAGGTGCGGCGCCACAGTTCGAGGTACTGGGGGATCGGGCGGTTCCAGAAGATGGTGATGTTGGGCTCGTTCCAGATGTCCCACTGCACGCTCAGCCCGGACGCCCGGACGTCGTTGATGAGCCGGGTCAGGAAGTTGTCGTAGTCGGTCCAGTTGCCGTTGTCCCCGGGGAAGCGGGAGATGCCGGCACCGTCGGCGCCCCACAGATCGTGCGGCAGCAGGATGAACTGGCCGCCGAGGGCGACGGTCCGACGCGCCTGGGCGAGGGTGGAGTTCCAGCGGCGGTCGTAGGTCCCGCCGACCCAGCCACTGCCCGCGAGTTGCGCGCCACCGGCGCGCATGTACTGGAACTTGACATCCCGGTAGAAGTGGTCGGCCGGACCGCTGGCGTTCTCGGTCATGCCGTAGATCCAGCCGGACGCGCGGTAGGTCGGCGTGCCGTTGGTCGTGGCGAAGTTGACGCTGATCGACTCGTCGGCGGCCTGGGCGGAAGGCGCGGCGACAATTGCGGCGGTGGCGGCGGCGAGCAGGCCGACCAGGGGTCGGGCGACGAGCGCACGGACTCGTCCTGGCCTGCCGCGGGACGGGGTTTTCACGGGCGGCTCCTTGGTGGGGCGCGGGGACGCTCTCCGGAGGCTGCGCTTGCGAATCGATTCGCAAGGGATCGTAGGACCGGATGCTGAAGCATGTCAATGAAGTGACAGTGGGGTGAAGGCGACGTTTCCCAGCAGCACGTGGACATAGCTGATCACCCCTTGACCGGCGAGCATGGACGGTCCTATCTTCGTGCGAACCGATTCGCCGAATCGGTTCGCCTCATGGCCGGACCACGTTCGGCCCGCGACGGTCACCACCCCACACCCCACCTGACGATCGACTTGAAGTGAGGCACCGATGACCGGACTCAGTCGTCGACGGCGTCTGGCCGTCGTCGCCGTGACAACACTCACCGCGGTGGCGGGCGCCGCCTGCTCGTCGTCCGCCGAGGGCCCCTCCGGCGGCACCGCCTACCTCGTCTGGGACCCGTACCCGCAGTTCGCCGACGACTCCGACTGGGTCGCCCTACTCACCAGATGTGGTACCTCGGCGGGAGTGACGGTCGAACGCACCGGCTACGACACCACCGACCTGACCACCAGGGCGCTGCTCGCCGCCCAACAGGGGAACTCGCCGGACGTGCTGATCGTGGACAACCCGGTGATCTCGACACTGGCCGAGGCCGGCGCGCTCACCACCACCGAGGAGAACGGGCTGGACGTCTCGGCCATGGAAACCAACCTGCTCGGCGCCGGCCAGCGCGACGGCAAGACGTACGGGGTGCCGATCGGGGCGAACACCCTCGCCCTCTACTACAACAAGGACCTGTTGACCGCCGCTGGCGTCGATCCGGCCTCGGTCACGGACTGGACGTCGCTGACCACGGCGCTGACCAAGGTCAAGACCAAGGGCAAGAAGGGCATCACCTTCTCCGCGATCGGCACCGAGGAGGGGAGTTTCCAGTTCCTGCCCTGGTTCTGGGGGGCCGGAGCGGAGCTGACCAGTCTGGACTCGCCACAGGCGGTGTCCGCCCTGACGCTCTGGACCGACTGGCTCAACCAGGGCCACGCACCGAACTCGGTCATCAACAACACCCAGACCACGAGCTGGCAGGAGTTCGCCACCGGTGACTACGCGTTCGCCGAGAACGGCACCTGGCAGTTGGCCAACGCGGAAAAGCTCGACTTCGCGTACGGCACCATCCCGATCCCGGCGCGCGCGGGCGGACCGGCGCCGGCGCCCACCGGCGGCGAGTTCGTCTCCATCCCGGTGCAGCAGAAAACCGACCGGTACGCGACATCGCAGAAACTGGTCGCCTGCCTGACCAACGCCGACAACCTCCTCACCACCGACACCACACTCTCCTACGTCGCGCCGGTGGCCGCCGTCCAGGAACGGCAGCTGGCCACGGACCCGAAACTCAAGGTCTGGGTGGAGGCGGTCCGGGCGGCCAAGGGCCGCACCGGTGACAACCTCGGCACGAGGTACCCGAAAATCTCCGAATCGCTCTGGACGGCGGTGCAGGCGGCCCTCAGCGGCGGGAAGTCACCGCAGGAGGCGCTGACCGCCGCGCAGGCCGCGGCCTCGACCAGGTAAGCGCGCCGAACCCACAGCATGCACACCACCACACCTGACTCCAGCACCGGACGGGACCGGGGTGGAGCGGCGACCGCCGCCCGACCCGGGCCTCCCCCGTCCCGCGTCCGCCGGCCCGACCGATGGCTCGCGTGGGGCTTCCTGAGCCCGGTGACCGTGTACCTACTGGCCTTCTACGCCTACCCGCTCTACCGCAACGTCGAGTTGAGCCTGCGCGAGTACACCGTTCGCTCGTTCGTGCAGGGCGGCGCACCCTTCGCCGGCCTGGACAACTACCGTACGGTCCTGGCGGATCCGGCCTTCTGGCCGACACTGACGCACACGCTGGTCTTCACCGCCGCGTCGCTCGCCTTCCAGTTCACCATCGGCATGGCACTGGCACTCTTCTTCCACCAGCACTTCCCGCTGTCACGCACACTGCGGGCGTTGATGCTCGTGCCGTGGCTGCTGCCGCTGATCGTCTCGGCGTCGACCTGGTCGTGGCTACTCAACAGCGACTCGGGGCTGGTCAACGCCGCGCTGGGCGTCGTCGGGATCGATCAGGTCAACTGGCTCACCTCGCCGGGCTGGTCGCTCACGTCGGTGATCATCGCGAACGTCTGGATCGGCGTTCCGTTCAACCTGGTCGTGCTGTACAGCGGCCTGCAGGCGATCCCGGTCGAGGTGTACGAGGCGTCCGCGCTGGACGGCGCGACGAGCCGGCAACGATTCTGGTCGATCACCCTCCCGCTGCTGCGCCCCGTCGCCGCGATCACGCTGCTGCTCGGGCTGATCTACACCCTGAAGGTCTTCGACATCATCTGGATCATGACGAGGGGAGGCCCGACCGATTCCTCCGCCACGCTCGCCACCTGGTCGTACCGACTCGGCTTCGGCAACCTGCTGCCCGAGTTCGGGCCGGGTGCGGCCGTCGGCAACCTGCTCATCGTGATGGCCCTGATCGCCGGGCTCGTCCACATCCGGATCCAGCGGAGGCAGCACCTGCCATGACCACCTCCACGCCCAGGGTCTGGTGGAAGACCGTCGTCGGCCTGCTGCTGACCGGGCTGATGCTCTTCCCCGTCTACTGGATGATCAACGTGTCCTTCACCCGGGACCGGGACATGCGGGCCGATCCCCCGCACCTGTTCCCGACCGACGGCACGTTGGACGGTTACCGGGCCGTACTCGACCAGCAGTTGCCGTACCTCGGCACCAGTTTCCTGGTCGGTCTCGGTACGGTGGTGCTGACCGTGGCGGTGGCGGCCCCCGCCGGGTACGCGTTGGCGAAGCTGCGACCCCCCGGCGGCCCGGCGCTGAGTTTCGTGTTGCTGATCGCGCAGATGATCCCGGGCATCATCATGGCGATGGGTTTCTACGCCATCTACCTCAGTCTCGGCGTCCTCAACACGCTGCCGGGCCTGATCCTGGCCGACTCGACACTCGCGGTGCCGTTCGCCGTCCTGATCTTCACGGCCTTCATGTCCGGGATCCCCGACGAGCTGATCCAGGCCGCCGTGGTCGACGGCGCCGGCCGGCTGCGCACCTTCTGGTCGGTCGTGCTGCCGGTCAGCCGCAACTCGGTCGTCACGGTGTCCCTCTTCGCCTTCCTGTGGTCCTGGTCGGACTTCATCTTCGCCTCGACCCTGGCCGGAGGCGGTGACCAGCAGCCCATCACCCTCGGTATCTACCACTACATCGGCAACAACAACCAGCAGTGGAACGCCATCATGGCGACCGCCGTCGTCGCCTCCATCCCCGCCGCCGTGCTGCTGGTCCTGGCCCAGCGATATGTCTCGGCGGGCGTCACCGCCGGCGCCGTCAAGGACTGACCATCCGCACCAGAAAGGCACCCGCCACCCATGACCGTCGCCCCGTCCGGTCCGGAGTTCTCCATCCAGGACATCCCGTTCAGCTACTACGGCTCCTGGCTCAACATCTCCCCGGTGGTAGCCGAGAAGACGTACGCCGACGACCTACACCTGGTCTCGCACCAGACCGGGCTGCACCCGGTGTTGCGCCTCGTCCCCTCGGACGCCGGCGCCACGGTCGTCGCCACGCCCACCCTGCTGACCTGGCGAACCGGCTCCGGGCGGATCGACGCCGTCTACGACGGACCGGACAGCCTGCGGATCCGGGGTCGGCGACTCGGCCTGCGGCTGGCCGCGGCCCGCCGCACCCTCACCCCGTTCAGCGGCACCTACCTCTACGTCGACCCGGTCGACCAGGCACACGTCTTCACCTCGTACGAGACCGGGCGCCGCTACCGGGTCACCGTGCTCTCCGGTGCTCCTGCCCGGACCGGGGGTGTCGAGGCGCTCGGCAGCGCGGACCGTTTCCTGGACCTACCCGGCGACCAGCCCTGGGAGATCGCGATCGAGGAGTACGCGACCGCCCGCCGGCCGTACCCCACGTCCGTCACCTTCGACCGACTGTGCCACGACCGGAGCAGGGAGTTCGGCGCGTTCGTCGACGCGGTCGCGCCGTGGCGCGGCGCCGACAGCCCGTCCGCTGCATTGGCCGCGTACGTGCTGTGGTCGGCCACCGTCGCCCCGGCGGGCTTCGTCACCCGGCCGGCGGTCCTGATGTCGAAGCACTGGATGGACAAGGTGTGGAGCTGGGACCACTGCTTCAACGCGATCGCCCTGGCGGCCGGCGATCCCGAGCTGGCCTGGCACCAGTTCCACCTGCCCTTCGATCACCAGGACGGGGCCGGCGCCCTGCCCGACTCGGTCACCCACTCGGAGGTCCTGCACAACTACGTCAAACCGCCGATCCACGGCTGGGCGCTGCGCCACCTACGCCGGCGCCTTCCCGAGCCGCCGGACCGGGCGGCGCTGGCGCAGACGTACGACCGGCTGGCCCGCTGGACCGGGTTCTGGCTCGACGCGCGCCGGGCCCCCGGGCACGACCTGCCGCACTACCAGCACGGCAACGACAGCGGCTGGGACAACGCCACCACCTTCGACGACCACCGGCTCCTCGAGACCGCCGACCTCGCCGCGTTCCTGGTCTCGCAACTGCGCTGCCTGGCTGACCTCGCCGCCGAACTGGGCGAACCCGTCGACCGGTGGACCCGGGAGGCCGACCGGATCCGCACGGCGATGCTGCGGGACCTGTGGGACGGTGAGCGCTTCACCGCCCGCAGCCCGCACACCGGCCGGCGACGGGCGAGCCGGAGCCTGCTCGACCTGATGCCCGTCACCCTCGGGGCCGACCTGCCCGGCCCGGTCGCCGCCACTCTGGCCCGGGGCATCGAAACCCACCTGACCACGCACGGGCTGGCCACCGAGCCGACCGACTCGGCCCACTACCTCGCCGACGGCTACTGGCGGGGCCCGATCTGGGCGCCCTCCACCCTGCTGGTCGAGGACGGGCTGCGGCGGGCCGGGTACACCGGGATCGCCGACGAGATCAGTCAACGCTTCCTCGCGCTGTGTGAGAAGTCCGGCTTCGCGGAGAACTTCGACGCCGAAACCGGTGCCGGGCTCCGGGACCGCGCATACACCTGGACCGCCAGCAGCTACCTCATCCTCGCCGCCGCCCAGGCGGAGCGGCGAGTCACGGGCGGGTAGCCGGACCGGCTCAGCGAGCCCGGTAGGGCCCGCTGGGGAGCGTCGAGGCACGGGGACCGGGCATGGCCCGTGTCCTCCGGGCCGGGTCAGCGGACCGGACCGCACCGGATCAGCGGGACCGGACCGGGCCGGTACTGGAGCGCAACGAGATGGGCGGGCTGTACAGACGGTGGCGTGGCACGGACCCGGGCGCGGCGACAATCTCCAGTAGCAGTGACACCGCCTCGGCGCCCATGTCACGCGTCGGCACATCCGCGGCGGTCAACGGCGGGCGGAAATCCTCCGCCCAATGCTGCGCGGCGACCCCGGTGACGGAGAAGTCAACCGGCACGGAGAGCCCGGCGCCGGTCAGCGCACGCTGCACCCCGGGCAGCGCGGCCTCGTTGATGGTAGCTATCGCCGTGACGTCCGGATGTGTCGCGAGCAGCTGCTCCACACACATCTCGCCGGAGGTCGCGTCATCGCCGCAGCAGACGTCGACGCCGGTCAGGCCGCGCTCCGCCACCGCCGTCCGAAAACCGACCAGCGCGCGATGGCTGGGGCCGTAACCCGCGGCCACCAACTCCGCGGAACGGTTCACCAGGGCCACCTGTCGATGCCCCAGATCGGCCAGGTGGTGCACGCAGCGGGCGATCAGCCCGGAGTAGTCGATGTCTATCCAACTCATGCCGTGCGGCTCGGCGGTCCGACCGATCGTGACGAACGGCAGGCCCGCCCTGGCCAGCCGGGTCACGCGGTCGTCCTCCAGTCGAATCTCCATCAGGACCACACCGTCCACCCGGCGCCCGGAGACGATCCTCTCGAACGACCGGTCGTGGTCACCACCGGACGGCGACAGCAGCACGTCCAGGTCATGGCGGGCGGCCGCCTCGACGACGCTGGCGACAAAGCCCAACTGCATGTCGGTCAACCGTTGACTCGCAGGGGGGATCACCAGCCCGAGGGTTCGGGTACGCCCTTCCTTGAGAGCACGGGCGCTGGCGTTCGGCCGATACTCCAGCTCGTCAATCACCGCCTGGATCCGCTGCCGGGTCGCCTCCGACACGGTCCGCTTGCCGCTCAGCACGTAGGACACGGTGCTGCGGGACACCCCCGCCCGGCGGGCGATCTCCCCGATGTTCATCGCACCGCCCTCGAATCGATTCGCACCCCGGCGCGGGGGCGCGCCAACCTCCCGGAGGAGCATAACCGGCCCACGCCCCAGCCTCGGCGCAGGAACGTCTCCGACAACGGTGGACGAACCCCGCCGAGGCGGGCGTCGACCGGGACCGGGGTGGCCCGTGCCAGAATTCCGGAATGTCGATCCGCTACCCGCAGCCGCTTCGTCCCGGTGACCGCGTCGGGGTCACCTCACCCTCCAGCGGCGTCGGTGAGAAGCTGCGCGAACGTCTGGCGGTGGCGGTCGGCACGGTCGAGGCACGCGGCTACCAGGTGGTCATGGGCCAGTGCATGGACGGGTCACGGCACGTCAGCGCCCCGGCCGTGGAACGGGCTGCGGAACTGACGGCGATGCTGACCGACCCTTCGGTCAAGGCGATCGTGCCGCCGTGGGGTGGGGAGACCGCCATCGACCTGCTGCCCCTGCTCGACTGGGACCTGATCCGGGAGGCCGAGCCCACCTGGCTGGTCGGGTTCTCCGACATGTCGACCATCCTGACCCCGCTGACCCTGCTGACCGGGACCGCGACCCTGCACGGCAACAACCTGATGGACACCCCGTACCGGACTCCCGAGGGACTGCTGTCCTGGTTGGACATCGTCACCATGCCGGTGGGCAGCGAATTCGTCCAGACCCCGCCCGGCCGCCACCGGGCCGGCGGCTTCGTCGACTACCAGGACTTCCCCGAGGTACGGGACTTCACGCTCGACGCGGTCGGCAGGTGGCGCCGACTGGACGCCGACGGTGACGTCGAGGTCGAGGGACGCCTGATCGGCGGCTGTATCGAGACGCTGTGCAATCTGATGGGTACGCCCTTCGGCGACGTGTCGGCCATCGCCCAGGCGTACGCCCCGGAAGGGCTGATCGTCTACGTGGAGGCGTTCGGCCACGACGCGTACACGATCTGCCGCAACCTGCACGGAATGCGGCTGGCCGGGTTCTTCGACGCCGCGAACGCCGTCCTCGTCGGCCGGACCCCGGCGCCCGACGACGCCACGCTCACCCAGCACGAGGCGGTGCTGGACGCGCTCGGACCGCTCGGGGTGCCGATCATCGCCGACGTCGAGTGTGGACACGTGCCGCCGTACCTGCCCCTGGTCAACGGAGCCCTCGCCCGAGTCGTCCGTACGTCGACCCGCCAGGAGCTGGTGCAGACGCTGGCTTGAGTTCGGGACGATCACGTCCGTCGGCCAGGATCTGGATCTTCGCGGTGAGTCCACCCCGCACGCACTAAAGGCCAATGGCCCCGCGCGTCGTTCGCCTGTTGCCGCCGGTGCATCGCCTTCTGCGTCAGCCGTCCTGCCTCATGACTGCAAGCCGGTGGCCCAGATAATCGACCACCTGGCGCGCATCCCCCTCGAACTCGAAGGCGCCATCGTCACCATAGATGACGAACCACCCGGGACGGTAAACAAATACAGCAACGAGAATACCCTGGCTGTATTCGTTCGCAGAAAGTGCAAAACGGTGGCCGAGCCGGGGAAAAAGCTGCTTCAGGAAGTCGTCACGCGAGGCCAGAATGACGAGGTCACGAAAGGCTCGCTCCTCTTCTTCTACCGCGTTGAGTAACTCAGCCCATTGAAACTCAACGGCAACTCCTCGCTCGTAGGCTAGCTGAAGCCCCGAGAATTCAATGAAAGGATGGGCAGCGGCGAGGCTCTCCAGGTCGAAGCCCTCGGCCCATCGCCGCGCGGAATCGGCCGCCGCGGAGATGTCGGGCGTCTGGCCGTGCGCCTGCTGCCGTCCATTCCAGTGGAACGACAACAGGTAGCAACCATCGTTCTCAAACACGTTCACGAACCGGTCCGCATGGGACAGGACGGCAATCGCAGTTGCGCCCGACCCCCCCCGCGACGAAGACCAGAGACGAAGAGTGGCCCAATTCGCCGTTGAGCGCACCGACAAGGTCTTGCTTCGGCATTGACACCTTCAGGCCCAGGTAGCGAATCCGACGTGGGCGGCCGTACCGAGCGGACGTAGCAAGGGACGGCCAGCCGGGAAAACGGCGACGCCCCCGTGCCGGACCGGTTGACCGGGGCGGGGGGCGTCGCGCGCGTACAGCTCGACGGGTCAGCGGGGCGCGACCTGCCGGACAAAGGAGTGCCAGGCGGTCGGGGCGAACCGCAGCACGCCGCCGTTCCGGTCCTTGGAGTCCCGGACCAGGACCCGACCGGGCAGGTTGTCGGCGACCTCGACACAGTTGCCGCCGTTGTTGCCGCTGCGGGTGCTCTTCCGCCAGTTGGCGCCGGTCAGCTCCATGATGCCGCCACCTCTTCGAGGAGTTTCTTCGACTGGTCCACCGGGAGTGCCACCGCCTTGATGCGCTCCCACCTACTGGCGAGGGTAGCAATGTCGGCCGGCTCGGCACGGATCCGCGCAGCAAGCTGACCGTCCACATGCGCGTACCGCCGGCCGTCCTCGGCGTCGGCCAGCACGAAGGGTCCGCCGTAGCCGGGATACATCCCGATCCGGGTCGGCACCACCTGGAGCCGTACGTGCGGCAGTTCGCCATAGGAGAGCAGTTGGGCCAGCTGGGCGGACATCATGTCCCGCGCCTCCGGCGCGCCGCGCCGGACCACCGCCTCGTCGATCACCACGGCGAGCAGCGGCGGGCGTTCCCGGGTCAGGATGTTCCATCGGGATAGCCGCGCCGCAATGAGCTGGTCAACCTCGTCCGGGGTGTGCGACTCGCCGGCCAGGGTGGCTCGGGCGTACGCCTCGGTCTGGAACGGGCCGGGAACGTACATCGACTCGAACCAGCGCAGGGCGGTCGCCTCCCGTTCGATCTCCAGCCAGCGCAGGAACCAGAGTGGTGGCGTCCCGTCCCGGACCAGGTCCTCCCAGAGTCGGATGAAGAGCCCACCGGTCTCCAACGCCCGGTCCAGCGCCTTGAGCATCCCCTCGTTCACCGGCTTGGTGCCGGTCTCCACCCCGCTGATCTGCGTGTCCGAGAAGTGGATCCGCTGTCCGAGCGCGGCCTGGGTCAGCCCGGCCGCGAGTCGTCGACGACGGATCTCCCGAAGCAGAAACTCCAATGGCGAGATTCCCACGGATTCCCCACCTTTCCCCGATCGCTGATTTGAATTCCCCACAGCACGTCGACAGGCGCCGATGCCTGTGAGGCGCCACCCACCCTAGAGCATTGACATCCATCATGGAGGACATCGCAACCACCCGCAGGAATGGACGACGAACCAACGGCGCGGAGACGTTTCAGAATGGAAAGAGTCGACGCACCACATCCCGATGTGGAAATTCCACGAGGAGATTCGGCGATGACGCGACGACGCCAGGTCACCGGTACGGTGTTGCCCCGGGGCGGTACGACCGGAGCGGACGACTCGCCCGACCAGGATTCGGAAGACGTACCCCGGGAGGTTGTCATGTCCGCTGCCGAGCGGGCCCGACGGTGGCGCCGGATCCTCGCCGAGTTGCGGCCCGAACTGCCCGGCGAATGGTCGATCCGCGGCACCGGGGTCGGCACGCTGCTGGTCCGGGAACCGTTCGACTGGTCGCTGGCCTGGATCGGGTACGACGGCTCGCCCAGCCGCCCGGCAGGCTGGCTGTCGGCCGGGGTGCAGCCGCTGGTGACCGCCGACGCCGGCCGGGTCATGACGTACGGCATCCGGATGGACGAGGTCCGGTCCGGGCCACGGACGGTGGATCTGCTCTCCGACGAGGCCGCCGATCACGTCCGGCGGTTCGTCCTGGACAGCGGCCTGCCGGTGCTCGATCGCTGGCCGGCCGAACGCCTCGCCGAGGTCGCCGAACGCGACTTCGCCCAGGCGCCGGACCGGCGCCGTACCCACTGGCACCAGGCACCGGGCTGGCGGGTGGTCACCGGCACGGCGTCGCCAGTCGAGCCGGCGCGGGAACTCGCCGCGCTGTGCCGCGTCGGCAGCGCCCCCCGGTCCGCCGCCGGCGCCCGACATCGGGCGGCGAGGATCGCCTTCTACGAGGGGCTCGACCAGGCCTGGCAGCAGGGCGGACGTGCCGAGGCGCTACGTTTCCTGACCGGGTGGCGGGACCGGGTGTTGACCGAGCGGAAGCTGGACAGGGTTTCCGCCGGACAGGTGGCGCCGCCGGCCGGGGCAGGTCTGTCCGATCTGGGATCGTGACGACCTGCCCCGGCCGGCGGGAGCGCGCGGCGCCGGGGAAGCCCGGGCGGGCCGCTCAGCAGCTCAGAAGCGAAGTGCCCGCATGTTGTCGTAGCTGCTCTCGGTGCCGCCCCACACGCCGCCCTCCTCGGGTGGGGTGTTGCCGGCGTTGTCGTTCTCCCAGATGTAGTGGTGCCGGTCGATCGACCGGAGGCTGCCGAAGAAGCGTTCGAACGGGATGTAGCCGTTCGGGATACCGAAGTTGGTCATCACCAGGCTGGTGCCCTCGGCGTTGAGATAGCCGTCCTTGACGTGGAAGAGCGGGAACCGCTCCTGCTGCCGGCCGATGGTCCGGATCGGGTCGAAGACGTCCCGCCGGGTCGCCCCGCCCTCGTCGACGTACGACGTGAACCGTACCTGGGCCTGGTACGCCCAGTAGATGTCCATCTCGAACCAGACCAGCTCCGGGTCGGTGAGCGTGAAGAAGTATTCCAGCCCCCGCTGCCCGCTGGACCGGGTCGGCCGGCCGTTGGCGTCAACCGGCCCGGCGTCGAGCAGGAAGTTGTACTCCCCGTCGTGGTTGTGCTGGTAGAACTTCAGACCCCGGGCCTTGGCCGCGCCACCGACCGCGTTGTAACGGTCCGCCGCGACCCGCCAGTCCGGGGCGTACCGGCTGCCGGTCGGGGCGTCGGCGGTACCGATGTACCGCATGCCGAGCATCTCGGCGATGTCGAGCTGCCGGGTCAGGTCGCCCCAGAGCGTGTTGAAGCCGACGTGCGAGCCGACCGCCGTCAGCCCGTTGTCGTCGAGGATCTTCCGGATGGCGAGGATGTCGGCGTCGCTGGTCACCGTCCCGTACCCGGCGAACTCGATCTCCTTGAAGCCGAGCTGGGCGAGCTTGGGCAGCTTCTCGGCGAACGGCGCCGGATCGGTGCGGATGGAGTAGAGCTGGATGCCGATCCAGCCGACCGGCAGTCGCCGGCCGCGCGCGTCGTGCACCGGACCGCCGTGGGCGGCCTGGGCCATGCCGGTGAACGGGCCGGCGACCGAGATCGCGGTGGCGGCGGCGCAGGCGGAGAGCCCGAGTACGCCGCGGCGGCTCAGCCCACGGGAGTGGGGGACGGAAGATGTCTCGGATGCCATGGCGGATCCTTCCGATCTGGCGGTGTGCAGGTCATGCCGGCGCGCCGATCGCCGAACGGGGTCGAACCGTCCATGGTGGTGGAATTCCCGGCCCTCCCCAGCCGGACCGTACCGAGCCGTTGATCAAAAATCTAGGTCTCGCCATCGACGGACGCCGTCTGCTAACGCCCCGATACGGTCGCCCCCGGAACCCCGGGTACGCAGACGGTCAGCCCGCCGGGCACCACCCTGACCTTGAGCCGGGTCACCCGCTTCCGGGCCCCGCCGTCCAGCTCGTACCGCGTCGGTTCGGCGACGTCGACCCGCACCTTGTGCCCCCGGGTGATCCGGACGAACGGTGACTCGTCGGAGCGGCCGACCGCCATCCGGCCCAGGGTCCGGACCCACTCCCGTACGCCGTTCGCGGTCGCCACCCCGACCTCGAGGCAGCCGTTGTCCGGCTCGGCGTCGTCGAAGGCGGGAATGCCGCCGGTGATCGTGCCGACGTTGCCGAACAGGACGCAGCTCGCCTCGCCGTCGAACCACTCGGTCCCGTCGACCCGGATCCGCATCCGGGTGGTCTCGGAGCGGACGTGCCGCAGCCCGGTCCAGACGTACGCCAACCGGCCGAGCCGGTCCTTGAGCGCCCGGTCGGCGTCCCGGATCAGCTCGCCGTCGAAGCCGGCCCCGGCCATCACCGCGAAGTGTTCCCCGTTGAGTCTGCCGAGGTCGAGCCGGCGACGCGGGCCGGTCAGCCCGATCCGGACCGCCTCGGCCAGGTCGGTCGGGATGTCGAGGTCGGCGGCGAGCAGGTTCGCGGTGCCGGCGGGCAGGATCGCCATCGCCGCGTCGGAGCCGGCGAGCGTGTCGGCGCAGCGCTGCACCATGCCGTCTCCGCCCCAGACGAAGACCAGTTCGGCGCCCTTCTTCAGCGCCTTGCGGACCTTCTTCGGTGCCTTGCGGCTCTTCGGCATCTCGTACCAGAGCAGGTTCTCGACTCCGGCGCCGCGCAGCCGGGCGCGGAGTTCGTCGAGGCCGCCGCCGAGGGTCTTCTTCCGGTGCGCGACAACGGCGACGGTGCCGACGGCGGCCGGGGTAACGGGCCCGGCCGGGCTGCCGACGGCGGCCGGGGTAACGGGCCCGGCCGGGCTGCCGACGGCGGCCGGGGTGGCGGGTACGGCGACGCCGGAACCGGCGGTGACCTGGGTGCTCATGGCGACCCGGATTACCCGGTCGACGGCCCTCCCACACTGCGCCGTGGCGGTCGGCACCGGATCACCGGTCCGCTGGTCGCTCCGGTGAGCAGTACGGTGCCGGTCATCGGCCCACCCGTCGCAGAAGGTGTCAGGAAGGGGCCCTTCCTGACCGAAAACGATGATAAGGGCCCCTTCCTGGCCGCTCAGAGGGTACGGGCCAGCCGGTCGGCGAGCAGGCGGGTGAACCGGGCCGGGTCGCCGAGTTCGCCACCCTCGGCGAGCAGCGCCATGCCGTGCAGCAGCTCGGCGGTCTCGGCGAGGCCGGTGTCGTCGGGGCGGGCGGCGTGTGTCTCGCGGAGGGCGGTCACCAGCGGGTGGCTGGGGTTGACTTCGAGGATGCGCTTGACCTGCGGCACCTCCTGGCCCATCGCCCGGTACATCTTCTCCAGGGTCGGGGTGATGTCCTCGGCGTCACCGACGATGCAGGCCGGCGAGGTGGTCAGCCGGGACGACAGACGCACCTCCTTGACCTGCTCGGAGAGGGTGCTGGTCAGCCAGCTGAGCAGGTCGGCGAAGTCCTTCTCCCGCTGCTCGCGCTCGGCGCCGGCCTGCTCCTTCTCCTCGTCGGTGTCGAGGTCGACCTGCCCCTTGGCGATCGACTGGAAGCGCTTGCCGTCGAAGTTCGGCACCGCGTCGACCCACATCTCGTCGACCGGGTCGGTGAGCAGCAGCACCTCGTAGCCCTTGGCCCGGAACGCCTCCATGTGCGGCGAGTTCTCGATCATCGACCGGGACTCGCCGGTCATGTAGTAGATCTCGGTCTGCCCCTCCTTCATCCGCTCGACGTACCCGGCGAGCGTGGTGAGCTGCTCCGGGTCGTGGGTGGAGGCGAACGAGGAGATCTCCAGGATGGTGTTCTGGTTGTCGAAGTCGCCCAGCAGACCCTCCTTGACCGCCCGGCCGAACTCCCGCCAGAACGTCTGGTACCGCTCGGCGTGGTTGGCCTGCAGGTCCTTGACCGTGGAGAGGACCTTCTTCACCAGCCGGCGGCGCATCAGCTGGATGTGCCGGTCCTGCTGGAGGATCTCCCGCGAGATGTTCAGCGACAGGTCCTGGGCGTCGACCACACCCTTGACGAACCGCAGGTACTCCGGCATGAGTTCCTGGCAGTCGTCCATGATGAAGACCCGCTTGACGTACAGCTGCACGCCACGCTTGGCGTTGCGCATGAACAGGTCGTACGGCGCCCGGGACGGGATGAACAGCAGGCTCTCGTACTCGAAGGTGCCCTCGGCCCGCATGTGGATGGTCTCCAGCGGGTCGGTCCAGTCGTGGCTGAGGTGCCGGTAGAACTCGTTGTACTCGTCCTGCTTGACCTCGTCCCGGGGCCGGGCCCAGAGCGCCTTCATCGAATTCAGCGTCTGGATCTCGGAGGTGGTCTTGCCCTCGTCGTCGGTCTTCTCGACGGTCGTCCGAATCGGCCAGGCGATGAAGTCGGAGTAGCGCTTGACGATCTCGCGGATCTTCCACTCGGCCGTGTAGTCGAAGAGCTGGTCCTCCTCGTCCTTCGGCCGCAGGTGCAGGGTGACCGAGGTGCCCTGGGGTGCGTCGTCGACCGTCTCGACGACGTACGTCGCGCCGCCGTCGGACTCCCAGCGGGTGGCCGTGCTCTCCCCCGCCCGGCGGGTCAGCAGGGTCACCCTGTCGGCGACCATGAAACTGCTGTAGAAACCGACGCCGAACTGGCCGATGAGGTCCTGGGACCCGGCCGCGTCCTTCGACTCCCGGATCTTCTGCAGGAGTTCGGCGGTTCCGGACTTCGCGATGGTGCCGATGAGGATGATCACCTCGTCGCGGGACATGCCGATGCCGTTGTCCCGGACGGTGAGGGTACGGCCCTCCTTGTCGACCTCGATCTCGATGTGCAGGTCCGAGGTGTCGACCTCGAGATCCTTGTCGGAGTACGCCTCCAGTCGCAGCTTGTCCAGCGCGTCGGAGGCGTTGGAGATGAGTTCCCGCAGGAAGATGTCCTTGTTCGAATAGATGGAGTGGACCATCAACTGCAGGAGCTGCCGCGCCTCGGCCTGGAACTCGAAGGTTTCAACCCCGGTGCTCATGTGACCTTCTCCCGAAGACATTTCTTCCCCGATTGCCGGGGAATTCCCCGATCGTCGGAGCTGTCGCCGCGGAATCGGCGGCGCAGTCCGGCGCCATGATAAATGAACCGGGCCGACGTCAGCCGCGCACCGTCCGTGGTGGTCGCCGATCCGACGCTCCGCCCGTCGGGGTACCACTCGGCGGGCGGGTCGACCGGAGCGCCGACCGGCGGATACCGCCGGGCGGCGGGTCAGGAGGAGGCGGCCCGGGTGGCCAGTCCCTCGGCGCACCGGCGGATGAAGCGGCCGAGGGCCCGCCGGTAGAGCCAACCGGTGCCGGGCACCGCGGCGGTGAACGAGGAGTGCCAGCGGATGGTCGTCCCCGCCCCGTCGGAGCTGAGGTCGACATCGGCGTGGTAGCCACGCAACGGCAGTCCGGAGAGGAGTTCGTAGCTGAACCGGCGCCCCGGCTCCCGGGCAACCACCCGCTCCCGGCTGGTCACCCGACCGGTACGGAAGACCCGGATCGCGCCAACCCCCTCGGGCTCGTCCGCGCCGGGGTGTTCCAGCTCGAAGGAGCCGAGCGGTGACCAGTCCGGCCAGGTGGACCCGTCGACGAGCAGGGCGTACACGGTCTCCGGACCGGCGGTGGTGTGGACCCGTACGTCGATGCGCTGTCGCGCCATTTCGCGCCTCCCGTCGCATGTACCACCTGGTACATGTACCGTATGGTACATGCGCTCTGAGTCACGGAACCGACTGCTCTCCCGTGCCGTCGAGCACCTCGCGGGACACGGGGTCGGCGGACTGAGCCTGCGCGGCCTGGCCGCCGACATCGGCACCAGCCACCGGATGCTGATCTACCACTTCGGCTCGATGGAGGGCCTGCTCGTCGAGGTGGTCCGACACGTCGAGGAGCGGCAGCGGGCAGTGCTGACCACACTCACCCGCGACCCGGTCGCCTCGCCGGCGGACGCCATCCGGGCCATGTGGCACCACCTCGCCGATCCGGCGCTCTGGCCCCTGGAACGTCTCTTCTTCGAGTTGTACGGCCAGGCACTGCAGGGACGGCCGGGTACGGCACCGCTGCTGGACGGGGTCGTGGAGAGCTGGCTCGACCTCAACGTCGACCTGGCCGGGCGCTGGGGCGTACCGGCGGAGGTGGCCCGGACCCACGCCCGGCTCGGTCTGGCGGTGATCCGGGGCCTACTGCTCGACCTGCTCGCCACCGGTGACCGGGCCGGCACCGACGCCGCCGTCGAGGCGTTCGCGGCGGCCTACCAGGACGGCCTGCCGGTTCCGACCCGCGCCCCGGCCGGACCCGACAGCGGGCCGGACGACTGACCGCCCGGCCCTGCGGCAGGTCCGCCGGGTCCAAGACGCGGCAGGTCCGCCGGGTCCACCGACGCGGCCGGGTCCACCGGAGCGTCGGTGGACCCGGCTCCGGCGTCAGGAGACGCCGCAGGAACTCGCCGACCAGGTACGGGACGACTTGTGCGCGACGTGCGTGTGGTCGCTGTGTCCGGGGTAGCCGGGACCGAGGATCTCCCGCCAACCGTGGTTACGGGCCTGCTGGGCGAGCCGACAGAGGGTGTGCGGGCCGGCGCCGAGGTCTACCGCGTCGCCGTACAGGTGGCGGCTGGTGGCCGAACCGCCGACCGCGTTGTTGCAGGCGTGGCTGCGGAACGCGCTGGTCACCCTGATCTGCTGGTCGCCGAGGGCGTGTCGCATCGCCTGCAGCTTCCACATGTTGACAAGCGCGTTCGCCCGGGCCTGGGCGGCCGAGACGGCACCGCCGGACCAGTCGGAGTTGCAGTCGTTCAACTCGGCGTAGCTGAAGTTGACCGGGGTGCAGTCGTCGTCCTGGAGGGCGTAGATCCGGTTGAACGTCTGCGGCCCGGCGATGCCGTCGGCGCCCAGCCCGTACGCCTGCTGGAAGCGGACCACGGCGTCGCGGGTCGCCGGTCCGTAGGCGCCGTCGATGGCGAGCACGTTGCCGTAGCCGGGGTAGCCGGAGACCCGGATCTGCAACTGGCGGACGTCCTCCCCGGACATGCCGGAGGAGAGCGTCCGGCCCCAGGTGTAGCAGCCGTCGGCGTGGGCGGGGGCGGCGGTCGTCACGGTGGCGACGAGCGTCGCCGCGGCCGCCATGGTGAGCGCCGCGACGATTCTCACGGTACGTCCGAACAAGGGGTCCTCCGAACCGGGCGGAAACGAATATCGACGAGGATGGCTGGACGACGATCGTCTGTCAATATTCGTCGATATCTTTCCCGAGGTCGGCGCTTTTCTTCACCGGAGCGTGATCCGCCGTTCATCGACCCGTCCCGTACCCGGAGGTGGCCCGACCCGCAGCGGCGGCCGACCGGCGGCGGGCCGGAATAGGCTGGTGGTCATGCCGAAAGCCGTCTGGAACGACCTGGTCGTCGCCGAGAGCCCGGACACCGTGCTGGTGGAGGGCAACCACTACTTCCCCCGCGCCGCCCTGCGCGAGGACCTGCTGCGCGACTCCGACACCCACACCGTCTGCCCCTGGAAGGGGACCGCGTCCTACTACAGTCTCGAACACGACGGCCGACGCAGCGACGATGCCGTCTGGTACTACCCGGATCCGTTGCCGGCGGCCGAGATGGTCCGCGACCGGGTCGCCTTCTGGAAGGACGTCCGGGTCGTCGACTGAACGCCGCTCCGCCGCCGTCGTCACAGTCGTCCCGTCCGCACCAGCAGCCCCGACTTGCGCGATTGGGCTGCGCGGTCGATCACCTTCGTCCGATCCTTGAGCCGTGCCGACGTACGACTACCGGTGTCCCCGGGACGGCGTCTTCCCACTGCGGTTCCCGATCGGCGAGGCGACCCCGGCCGGCCGCTGCCCCAGCTGTGGCGGCGACGCGGTCCGGGTCTTCGCCCCGCCGATGCTCGGCGCCCTGCCCCGCGCGCTGGTCGCGGCGCTCGACCGGACCGGACGCACCGCCGAGACACCCGAGGTGGTGACCCGGATTCCCGGTCGGCCGGGCGGTCCGCACCCGGCCCGCTCCCACCGGGAGGTACGCCGGCCGGCCCATCCCGGGCAGGCCCGACTGCCCCGGCCCGACTGACGGCGAAGGGAACCGGCGATGCCCGAGGTCCTGTTTCCACTGGAGTCGACGAAGAGTTTCACCGAACAGCAGATCATCGGCCACAACCGATGGCACCCCGACATCCCACCGGTGGCGGAGGTCCGCCCCGGTCAGTCGTTCCGGGTGCACTGCCGGGAGTGGTTCGACGGCCACATCCACAACGACGACTCGGCGGACGACGTACGGCACGCGCCGCTGGAGATCGTGCACGCGCTCAGCGGCCCGTTCGCCGTACGGGGCGCCGAACCCGGTGACCTGCTGGTCGTCGACATCCTCGACGTCGGCCCGGTCCCGCAGGAGGACTCCGGCCCGCTCGCCGGCCAGGGCTGGGGGTACACCGGCATCTTCGCCCGGGACAACGGCGGCGGCTTCCTCACCGACCAGTTCCCGGACGCGTACAAGGCGATCTGGGACTTCACCGGCCAGCGGGCGACGTCGCGGCACATCCCCGGGGTCAGCTTCACCGGGATGATCCACCCCGGGCTGATGGGCACCGCCCCGTCGGCGGACCTGTTGGCGAGGTGGAACGCCCGGGAGGGTGCGCTGCGGGCCACCGACCCGGACCGGGTGCCGCCACTGTCGTTGCCCCCGCTGCCGGACGGCGCGATCCTCGGCTCGCTGCGCGGCGCCGACTTCGACCGGGTCGCGGCAGAGGCCGCCCGGACCGCCCCGCCCCGGGAGAACGGCGGCAACCAGGACATCAAGAACCTGACCAAGGGGACCCGGGTCTTCTACCCGGTGTACGTCCCCGGAGCCAACCTCTCCGTCGGTGACCTGCACTTCTCCCAGGGCGACGGCGAGATCACCTTCTGCGGCGCGATCGAGATGGGTGGTTTCGTCGACCTGCGGGTCGAGGTGCTCAAGGGCGGGATGGCGACGTACGGGGTCACCGAGAACACCGTCTTTCTGCCGGGCAACGTCGCCCCGCAGTACAGCGAGTGGTTGGCGTTCTCCGGCATCTCCGTCACCACCGACGGCGAGCAGCGGTACCTCGACTCACAACTGGCCTTCCAGCGGGCCTGCCTGCACGCCATCGACTACCTGACGGCGTTCGGGTACGCCCCGGAGCAGGCGTACCTGATCCTCGGGGCGGCGCCGATCGAGGGGCGGTTCTCCGGGGTGGTGGACATCCCGAACTCCTGCGCCACCATCTACCTGCCGACCGCGATGTTCGACTTCGACGTACGCCCGTCGGCGGGTGGGCCGGCCCGGATCGACCCGGGCCGGGGCGCACCGAAGGCAGCACGGTAGCCACGTCCCAGCCCGGAGCGACGGCCGTCCGGGGCCGGTCCACGTGTCAGGCGGCGGTCAGACCGCCGTCGATAGCGAGCGCCGCGCCGGTGACGAACGGGGCTTCGTCGCTGAGCAGGAAGGCCGCCAGGGCGGCGATCTCCTCGGGCCGTCCGATCCGGCCCACCGGGTGCATGGCGCCGGCGGCACGCAACGCCTCCTCCGGGTTCGGGCCCATCGCGCCCCGCAGCAGCGGGGTGTCGACACCGCCGGTGACGAGCGCGTTGACCCGCACGCCGGTGGTCGCCACGTCGAGTGCCGCCGACCGGGTGAGCCCGACGACACCGTGCTTGGCCGCGCTGTAGGCGGCCATGCCCGCCATACCGGTGACACCGACGTTGGAGGCGTTGTTCACGATCGAACCGCCGCCGGAGGCCTGCAGCGCGGGGATCTGGTACTTCAGGCCGTAGAAGACACTGTTGAGGTTGAGGGCCAGTTCGGCACCCCAGGCCTGCTCGCTTACCTCGGTGACCGGGCCGTACGCGGTGGCCGCGCCGACGTTGTTGAAGGCACCGTCGAGCCGGCCGTAGTGGTCGACCGCCCGCCCGACCAGCCGTTCCATCTCGGCGGCGACCGTCACGTCGGTCGGCACGAAGATGGCCTCCCGCCCGGCGGACCGCAGTTCGGCGAGGAACGTCTCGCCGGCCTCCCTGCCGCGGGCCGCCAGGACGACCTTCGCGCCCTCGACGGCGACGCGCTCCGTCAGGGCCCGCCCCATGCCGGAGGTGGCACCGGTGACCAGAATGACCTTGTCTGCAAAACGGGTGGACACAGTTGATCCTTGTCTGTGTTGTTTCTGGATGAGTGGTTCGGGCTGGGTGACTCAGAAGGTGAGTACGAGCCGGCCACGGACACCGCCGGCGGCGAACCGGCGGTGCGCCTCGGGGGCCTCGGCGGCGGGCAGGGTGTCCGCCACCCGCGGGATGAGCACGCCTGCCTCGGCGAGACGACGGACCTCGTCCAACTTGTCCGGCCGGCCCGCGTAGTCGGGCACGAACGGTGACAACACCTTGATCCCCCGGGTGCTCTCGGCCTGGTAGCCGCCGGGTTCGTCGGCCTGGCGAATCCGGACCAGGCTGCCGCCGTCCCGCACGACGTCGAACATCCGGGTCCCGAGCAGCGCGATGTCCGCGACCGCGTCCACACCGTCCGGGAAGTGCGCCCGGATGTCGTCGACGACCTCGGCGCCCCTCGCCACCACGACGGCCGCACCGGATTCCCGGACCAGGGCCTCGTCGGCCGGGGCCGCGTCGGCGACCACCGTCAGCCCGGCGTTGCTGGCCAACTGGACCAGGTAGCTGCCGAGCGCCCCGGCGGCCCCGACCACGACCAGGGTCGAGCCCGGCGCAAGTGCCAGCTGGTCGAGCGTCAGCAGCGCGGTCAACGCGTTCATCGGCAGCGTGGCCGCCGCCTCGTGACTCGTGCCGGCCGGGGCGGGGACGACCCAGCCGGCCGGCCGCACCACGTACTCCTGGTAACCGCCACGGCTGTTCTCGAGGGCCCCGTCGGGGGTCGGGGTCACCGGCAGGAGCATCGCCATCACCCGGTCACCGACCGACAGGTCGGTCTCCGTCCCGGGGCCGATCTCGTCGACCACACCCGCGATGTCCATCCCGGGCACGTACGGCCCGGGCACCCCGGTCAGGGCCCGCGCGTGGACACCCGAGCGCAGCAGCGTGTCCGACGGGTTGACCGCGGCCGCGTGCACCCGGACCCGGACCTCACCGGGCCCGGCGTGCGGTTCCGGCAGTTCGATGACCCGCAGTACCTCGGGCCCGCCGAACTCGTGAAGACCAACAGCTCGCACGACAACATTCCTCTCGTGGTGCAGATCGCAGACGGGGGTGCCGAATCCGGGTGCGTTTGTCCACGGACCCGGGGGTGGTGGCGGGCCGGCCGCGGCGCGCCGACCAGGGCGCGCCGGACCGGCAGGCGCGGACGACTACTTGCCGGTCGCCGGAGGGGTCGCGGTCTGGGCCGAAGGGGTCCAGGCGGGCAGCGGGTCCATCCAGAACCGGGTCAGCAGCACCGAGTCGATCAGCCACTTCCCGTCGACCTTCTGATACGTCTCGCGGTACTGCCCGTAGCCGTTGTGCCCCTCGGGGGCGTCCGGACCGGCCGGGAAGGTCAGGATGTCCTCCATCGACCAGATCCCGGTCGCCGTGTTCGGCCCCGTGATGGTGATCTCCGGCATGGCTCCCGAGTGGGCGGAGGGTGCGGCGCCGGTGAGGTCACGGATCGTGTACGCGAACTCCTCCGGCGACTTCCACTCGATCCCGTCGGTCACGAGCTTGGCGTTCGGGGTGAACAGCTTGGCCAGTTCGTCGTGCTTCTTCTCGTCCACGAAGCGGAAGTAGCGGGCCTTGAGCTGGTGGATCTCCTCGATGTCCTCGAGCCGCTGCACCCGTTCGGCAACGCCCCTGGTGGAGCCGCTCCCCGACTGGTCGTGTGCGCTCGCGGACGCGGAGGTGAGGGCGGACGCGCCGAACCCACCACCGACGAGCAACGCGGCGGCGGCGGCCGCTCCGGCGACCCGGTAGCGCATCGCCATCCGGCTTTCCTGGTTCATGACGTGGTTCCTTCCGTCCCGCGCCGGTGCGGGGTCGGCTCCGCACCTCCTGGACAGAGGCGCAGGGCCGACCGGCACCGACAGGGGATTCCTGGGTTTGCTGCGCCCCACACGGCGAACAGCAAGCGGACGACTATCGTCCGGCCCGTGAACCGTAGCACGGGCGGACGATGGTCGTCCGCTTCTCTCCGGCACCCCTCGGCAATGACCCTCCGCACACCAGAAACGGGAACAAATCGCCTGAGTCGCAGACGGCGACAGCCGGATAGGAACCAGACGAGAGGGTGGAACGGCCCCAGACGGGATTTCAGCAGACGGCGCCAGTACTCCAACGTCATTTGATCTGCCGGCTGGCTTACTCGGTCAGCTCATGAAGAAGATCATGGCCGCGAGGCTTGCCCCCATGGCCAGGTGCTCCCAACGGAGCAGGTCCGTGATCGGCCAATGGCGCAGCCGGACGAGTGCGGTCGCCATCCAGCAGAGGTAAGCCGCCGTGGCGGCGCGTAGCAACACGAGCGCCGCGTCATGGACGGTGACGTTGCCGTGGTCCGTCCGGGGCCCGGCGGCCATGTGGTGGGTAGCCATCGACTCGCCGTGTTGATGCATCAGCACGGCGAGCGCCATGAGCACGGCCCCGGCCACACGGTGCCACTCCACCTCCGGGCCGCGCCCGGTCGGATCGCCGACGACGATTGCCACCGCCAAGGCCAGGAGCAGCAGCGTGCCCGCGTACTGCACAACCGGTGCGGCGTCGAGGGTCACCGCGACCATGACAGCCACCATCGCACCCGCAAGCATTCGGGCTCCGCGGGAAGCGCCCGCCCGCAGCACGACGCAGCAGCAGGCTGACACCGCGGCCGACCCGAGCATGATCACCTTGATCATCAGGACGTCATCGCGGTGCGACGCCGGGGCGTGACCATTGCGCGGTGGGGCGGCCGTCGAGACGCCACGGGTGCCCGGTGACCCGCGGCCAGCCTTCAGGCGAGTTTTCCCAGTTCTCTTGCCGGCCGTACACCGTGAGGTCCAGGGCGTGGTAGGTGGTCATCAACGCCTCCACGCCCCGCCCGGTGGTCCAGTAGGTTTCGTAGAC